>CAIYFD010000269.1 GCA_903925425.1 uncultured Opitutia bacterium
GCATCGGTCTTCACGACGAGGCCGAACACCGGGGTGTACTTCGTCTTGGAATTGTTCCGGAGCAGGCGGAAGAGCGCGAACGCAGCCTCCTCGGCGAGCGAGAGGCTGATCATGATCAGTTCCGGGGTATTCTTGGTGCAGAAATCGACCGCCTCGGCCTGGTTGGCCACGCCGACCACCGTCCACGGCGTTTGTTTCAGCCCTTCCTGAATCTGCTGAATGATCGCGGGCTTGTCTTCCACAATCAACAAAGTCGCCGGGTCGGCGAGGGTCCGGGCCTTCGCGCCCGTGATCGCGGTCGGCTTCATCTCGATCACCCGGCCGGTCTTCTCGATCAGGACCTCTTCCTTGAAGGGCTTCACGAGGTAGTCGCGCACGCCGATTTTCGCAATGCGGAGCACGTTGTCGCGGCCACCCTCGGCGGTGAGCATGATGACCGGGATACCCTTGAGCTGCGGATCGGCCTTGAGCTTGGTGAGCATCTCCATGCCGTCCATCACCGGCATGGTGATGTCGAGCAGGATGAGGTTCGGCATTTCCTTGGCGGCGACCGCGAGGCCCTCGACGCCGTTGGCGGCCTCGAGGATGTCGCAGTCAAAATTCTTGAAGGCCTTCCGCACGATGATGCGAACGGTCTTGGAGTCGTCGACGGTCAGGATCTTTTGGCGCATGGCAGGAAGGGAGAAAGAGGACGGGTTCAGTCGCGGGTATCGATGAGGATGTCGGTGACGATCCGGTGGCCCTCGCACTCGAAGGCGTAGACGTAGCGCCGGGACTCGTTGATGGATTCGATGCAGAAGTTGGAGCCGCGCAGGATCGACGGGATGGTCAGGCGGCATTCGTAGCCGGCGTCGCACAGGCCGTTCTTGAAGGTGCCGACGCTCATGTTGGTCAGCTCGCCGACGGCGTCGTTCACGGTTTCATCGCCCGACTCGACGAGCTCTTCCTCGGTCATGCCGAGCAGGTGGCGCGAGACGAGGTGGGCGAAAGGAATCGGAAAGTAGAGATAGATCAGGCCGTTGATGTCGCCAATGAACCCGACCGTGCCCACGACCTGGGGGACGCCCGTCTCCGCCCCGGCGCCGACGCCCGCCCCAAGGTCCGGGCTCTGCGTCGCGGTCGACACCAGGGCGGCGGTGCGCCCGAGCATCGTGCCAAAGACCTCGCCCACGGCGCGGGTGACATGATCACGAATCAGGTTCTCGGTGATTTGCAGGGTGGCGGACATAATGCGTGGGTGTGAAGGCGGAGGCCGGGATCGCCGTCTCATCGGCGCAATCGCACGGGACTTTACGGGGAAAACGCCGGGCTGGCGTCGTTTCGAAGCGAAGCCCGTCCAACGCTCGTGATCGCGGTCGGACCGGCGGCCCCACCCCACCCTGGATGCAATCGCTGCCCGACATCCGCCCTCTGCCGTCTGCCATCCGACCTCGCGGGCGTTCCGCTCGCTATTCCGAATCGGCCCCGACCAGGTCGTCGATTCCGCGGTACTCCTGCAGCTTGTTGCGCAGGGTGCGGATGCTGATGCCGAGAACCTCGGCGGCCTTGGTGCGGTTGCCCGCGGTCTGGCGCAGCGCGGCCAGGATCGCCTGCTTTTCCAGCTCAGCGATCGTGAGCACCGCGCCGTTGGCGTCCGTGACGGAAACGCTGGAGGAAATCTCGGCGGTCTCCGCGAGACCGGGCTCCCCCACGCCCGCCGCGTCGGCCCCCTCGTTGAAGTGGGCTCCCGTTTCGGGCGGAAGTTCCAGGCCGGGCACGAAGGGCAGGCCCAGCGCCGAGGCGGAAACCGTCCGGCCGGGCTCGGTGAGAATCACGGCCCGCTCGATGGTGTTCTGCAGTTCGCGCACGTTGCCCGGCCAACGGTACCCCATCAGGGCGGAGCGGGCGGAGGGAGAGAACCCGGCGACCCGGATGCCGAACCGGCGCGCGGCGCGGCCGAGGAAATGGTCGGCGAGCAGGAGGATGTCATCCCCGCGCTCGCGCAGGGCCGGCACGTGCACCGGGAAAACGTTGAGCCGGTAGTAAAGGTCCTGGCGGAAAGCGCCCTGCTCCACGTGGGCCAGCAGGTCGCGGTTGGACGTGGCGATGATGCGGACGTTGACTTTGATCGTGCGGTTGCCGCCCACGCGCTCGAACTCCCGCTCCTGGAGGACGCGGAGCAGCTTGGCTTGGAGATTGGCCGGGATCTCGCTCACCTCGTCGAGCAGCAGCGTGCCCTGGTTGGCCAGCTCGAAGCGGCCCTCGCGGCGTTCCGTGGCCCCGGTGAAGGCGCCGCGCTCATGGCCGAAGAACTCGCTCTCGATCAGGTTCTCGGAGATCGCCGCGCAATTGACCTTGATGAAGGGGTTCTGGCGGCGGGGACTGCGCCGGTAGATCTCGTGGGCGATCATCTCCTTGCCGGTGCCGTTCTCGCCCGTGACCAGCACGGTGGCATCCGTCGGTGCCACGCGCTCGATCAACTGGCGCAGCCGCAGCATCGCCGGGCTCCGGCCCACGAGCATGCCGTCGTCCTCCGCCGACTGGTTGCTCAGGAGGCGGTTGACCTGCAGGAGCTGGCGGTACGCCTGGCCCTTGCCGAGGATGACGTCGATCTGGCCGGGCGTGAAGGGCTTCAGGATGTAGTCGAACGCCCCGGCGCGCATGCACGAGACTGCGGACTCGATCGAGCCGAAGCCCGTGACCATGACCACGATCGGCCGGTCGGGGAGCGTCGCCAGCCGCTCGAGGAAATGCTGGCCGTCGCCGTCCGGCAGCCGGATGTCGAGCATCACCATGTCGAACGCCTCCTTCGTCACCGCTTCCTCTGCCTGCGCGAGCGACTCCACCGCCTTGGCCGCCACCTTCCGCCGGGCGAAAATCTCCTTCAGGAGATTCCGGACAACGGGATCATCTTCGATGATCAGGATTTTCTCGAAGGACATGTCAGGTGGGCGACCGCAGGTACGGTTTGGCGGCACCGACTGACGGTCAACAAAAGTCCGGGCCGGGCGCGGAATTAATTCCGCGGAGTTTTCCATATCCTGCTCAAGTCCCGTTGCGATGCGCCGATGACCCGGGCGCCGGGAGCACTGCCCGCGCGATCCCCATGCACCACCGCCTCCTCTCCTTCCTCTCCGACCTCGAGTACGCGATCGTCGCGGACGATCCCCAGCCCGGCTGCGATGGCACCTGGGGCGCCACCCGGATCGTGAACTACCACCTCGGCCTCGCCCGGCTCTCGCTGCAGGTGCGCCCCGCCACCGGCACCGCCCAGCCCCGCGGTGTGGTGACCGTGCAAAGCTACGCGCTCGCCGACGGCACCCCCTGCCTCAAGGCCACCCTCGGTTGGACAGGCCAGGAAGGGGTTCGCACCCTCCCCGTTTTCACCAAACCCGGACTCGATTGGACCAGTGAGGCCCGCAAGATCGCCTCCACCTGGCTGGCTGGCCCCCCGGAGTCGGCCACCATCCTCGAGGTCGGCTCCACCGCAGACTCCGAGACCGAGGCCCCGCGCCTCGCCGCGGTGTCCTGAGCCCAGCCAGCTTCAGCCAAAGTTTCATCTATTAGGTGAAACTGACACCCGTCCCCGCCGTTGGGAACCGACGCGAGCTTCATCCATTAAACGAAACTCTGGCTTGAGCCTGCACAGGGCGCGTGGCGCACATTTCATCTAATAGGTGAAATGTGGGCCGGGCCCGGCCGCTTGCGTCTTCACGGGGATTTGTTCCTTTGGCGGAAACCTCCGGTCCATGAAACACTACGATTTCGCCCCACGCTTCGAGCTGCTATATCAGAAGGCACTTGCGCGCTACGATCAGGGCGTGCGGCAGGCCGCCATGCTCTTCGATCCCGCCGAGACTGCATGGCTCGCGGACAACGGCATCTCCGCGCAGACCCTGTTCGACTACGCGGAGGACCACACCAATTACGGCGAGCCCGGCCTCGGCAACGCCGTGGCCATCGAGGCCGTCCGGCGCACTTATTTTCACAACGTGCAGCAAGGCCGGCCCTCGGGTGTGATCCTCGACGCGGCCACCCTGCCCACCAAGACGGATGCGGTCCAGGGCATCGCTTGGCTGCCGCGCCTCATCCCGAAGGCCAAGGCCAAGCTCCGCGGCGAACTCCCCGCCTCGCTGATGTACTGCTGCGGGGGCGATCGCGCGTTTTTCCAGCAGCACGACATCAGCCCGTACGAATTCCTCGAGCTCGTTGTCTGTCACGAGCAAGACGACGCAGCGATCATCGCCTGGGTCGCGGCGCGGATCGCGGCCGGACAATGATGGGATCGTTTCCGGGTGAGGGCACCCGGACCACAACCCGAGATCAAGATGTAGACGGGGTGCCCTCACCCCGCATAAACCTCCTCACCCATGCTCACCTCCCGCCGCGACTACATCCTGCGGATCATTGACGAGGTAGGCCGGCTGCTCGCCCGGCTGGTGCTCCAGCGCCGCAAGGGCCAGCCCGAGGACGCGCTGCAGTCGCTCGCCGATGCCTTCGCGCGCCTCTTCGGCCGGGAGTTTCACGAGGTCTTCCAGTTCACGCCCGAGCAGCACTACCTGATGCTGGCCGAGGATGAGCCCGACGAAATCGCGCGCGACAAACGCCTGCTCTACGCCGCGCTCAGCGCCGAGGCCGGCCGGATCTACGCCGACCTCGGCCGCACCGCGTTCGCCCGGGCGTCGCGCCTGAACGCCCTGCGCTTCACGCTGCGCGCCCAACAGGACTGCCCCGGCGGCGAGCTGCCCGCCTTCGCGCCCACCCCCGCCGAGCTGGTCGCGGAGCTGGGCGCCGCGAACCTCGATCCGGAGACGACCGAACTGCTGCGGACCACCGGGAGGAATTGAGCA
>CAIYFD010000270.1 GCA_903925425.1 uncultured Opitutia bacterium
CCCCTACCTTTTAAGGTTTCCTTCATCCTGCAGCTTGAACTGGTCGCCCACGCCGCGCACGGCAACGGCATCCAGCAACTGTGCATCGGAGAATGCACAGAACAGATCGACGCGCCGCGCGATCTGCGAGGCGACGTCGACAAAGCTGCGGAACTTCACGTCCTCGGCCCCTTCCACGCCCGCCGGGTCGGGCGAGCCCCAGTGCGCGATCATCGGCTGGCCGGGCCAGACGGGACACGCCTCCTTGGCGTTGTCGCAGACGGTGATCACGAAATCGAACTTCACGCCCTTGAACTCGTCCCACGACTTCGAGCGCGCCGCGGTGGCATCGAGTCCGTATTTTTCCTGCAGCGTACGGATCGCGAGTGGATTGACCCGCCCCGTCGGATGCGAGCCGGCGCTGTGGACCTCGAAGCGGCCCTTGCCCTTCGCGCGGAGGAGGTACTCGCCGAGCACGGAGCGGGCGGAGTTACCGGTGCAGAGGATCAGGACCTGGTAGGGTGCTTTTGTTGTCATGGTTGAGTCATTTCCGGCCGGCCGGGGCGCACCCACACGGGCCGCTCGCGACCAGGCCGGGGCCCAGCTTCTTCAGGCGGGCGAGATCGCGGCGAAAAAGTTTCTCCTCCGCGGCACAGTCCTGCAGGCAGGCGAGGTTGGCCCGCAACGCGCGCGCGGGTTTTACCGGCAACCGGTAGATGATCCAGTTTCCCTCCCGCTCGGACTCCACCAGCCCGCGCGCGCGGAGGTAGGCGAGGTGCTTCGAGATCTTCACCTGCGATTCCCGCAGGACCGCCTGGAAGTGGCAGACACAGAGCGGGCCGGGCGCAAGGAGGTTCAGCAGCCGCAGCCGGGTGCGGTCGCAGAGGCACTCGTAGATCTTCACCAAGTCCATGGCGCATCTGTATACCTGCAGCGGCATATTGCACAAGCGCCGGTTGGGTCGTCGCCGAAATTTCACGTCCAACCCGGATTCGGTCTGGAAATGCCGTTGTCATGGCCCCGGTCGGCCGCAAATCATTCCCGTGCGGACCAAAAGGTCCGCCCCCCCCTCTTATGAAAAAAGCCTTCGTTGAGTTCATCGGCACCTTCTTCCTCGTCTTCACCATCGGCATGGCGGTGCGCAGCGGCTCGCCGCTCGCCCCCCTCGCCATCGCCGCCGGCCTGATGGCGGTGATCTACGGCGGCGGCCACGTCTCCGGCGCGCATTTCAACCCCGCGGTCACCTTGGCCGCCCTGATCCGCGGCAGCTGTCCGAAACAGGACGCCCTGCCCTATCTTGCGGCGCAGTTCCTCGCCGCATTCTCCGCGGCGTGGCTGACCTGCTATCTGGTCGGCGCCCCGGAGCACGCCCCGGTCCTGCGGGGAACGGTCCCCTCGGCCATCGTCGAGTTCCTGTTCACCTTCGCGCTCGCTTGGGTGATCCTCAATGTCGCAACCGCCAAGGCCAACGCCGGCAACTCACACTACGGTCTGGCAATCGCCATGGTCGTGCTCGCGGGAGCGGTCTCGGTCGGCGGCATCTCAGGCGGCGCCTTCAACCCGGCCGTCGGCCTCGGGGTCTACATCATGGGACTGGAGACCGCCCACCAGCTCGCAGTCTATTTCATTGCCGACCTCGCCGGCGGCGCCGCGGCGGCACTGGCCTTCCTGGCCGTCAACGGGAAGGAATGATCGGACCGATCCGTCGGATCAGGCTGATCCGACGGATGGATGGGCAGGTAGTAGGGGCGGCTGGCCGCAGCCGACCTCAGGGCGCTTCGCGCGCGAAAAAACCTCCAGGGCGCGAGGGGACACGCGCCCCTGCCTCGCTTACCGCCGCGCGCCGCGGTGCAGGCGGCTCACCGGCTTGACCGCGGCTGCCGCGACCTCCGCCAGCGCCTTCTCGTCGAAGAGGGCGGAGTAGATGTAGGGGAAGCCCTCGATCTTTTTCCGCTCCACGGTCACGCCCATGTAGCGCTCGATGCTCCGAGCGTCGCGCACATCTTCCTCAGTCACGAGGGTGAAGGCGTCGCCGGTGTTCTGCGCCCGGCCGGTGCGGCCGATGCGGTGGACGTAGTCCTCGGCGTTCTCGGGCACGTCGTAATTGATCACGTGGCTCACGCCGGCGATGTCGAGGCCGCGGGCCGCGATATCCGTCGCCACCAGCACTTCGTAACGGCCGCTCTTGAAGCCGTCGAGCGCCTCGATGCGCTCGCGCTGGTTGCGGTCGGAATGCATCACCCCAACCGTGTGGCCCTTGCGCTGGAGGCGCTCCGCGATGCGGTCCGCGCCCATGCGGGTGCGGCAAAAAATGAGCACGCTCTTGAAGTCGGTCTGCTCGAGCAGGAGCTGCAGGAGATCGAACTTCTGCTGCGCCACCACCGGATAGAAACCATGGGCAATCGTCTCGGCAGGCGAGCGGTTGCGGCCGATCTCGACCTTGATGGGATCGCGCAGCGCCCAGCTGGCGAGCTGCTCAAGCTCCGCCGGGAGGGTCGCGGTGAAGAACAGCGTCTGGCGCTCCTTCGGGCATTTCGCCACAATCCGCTTCACGTCGGGCAGGAAGCCCATGTCGAGCATGCGATCGACCTCGTCGAGCACGAGGATGTCGATCTTCTCGAGGGAGCAATTGCGCTGCTCCAAGTGGTCGAGCAAGCGGCCCGGGGTCGCGGCCAGAATGTCCATGCCGCGCTTCAGGTCCTCGGTCTGCTTCCCGTAACCGACGCCGCCATAGACGATCGTCACGCGCAGGTCGGTGAACTTGGCGAATTTCTGGAACGCTTCCTCAACCTGCAGCGCGAGCTCGCGCGTCGGTTCGAGGATCAGGCAGCGCAGCTCGGCGTGGGTGTTGAGGAGCTGGATGATCGGGAGGGCAAAGGCCGCGGTCTTGCCGGTGCCGGTCTGCGCCGAACCGATCACATCGCGGCGCGCCAGCACCTGCGGGATCGCCTGCTTCTGGATCGGGGTCGGCTCGAGATAGCCCATCTGCTGCACGCCGTAGGCGAGTGCATCCGAGAGGCCGAGCGCGGTGAACGCCGTGTCCATCTTCGGAATGTCCACGGGAACCACCGGCTTCACCGGTTCGCGACGCGGATGATCAAAGGTCTTGTCGATCATCGGGCGCTCCCGCTTGGCCGGACCGTGGCCGGCATCGCCGCCGCGTCCACGTCCGCCGGCAAAGGAACCGCGTCCGCCCTCGCTGCGACCGTCGGAGCGGCCGGGCCCGAAATCAGAGCGACCGCCCTGTGCGCCTTGGCCGCCGCCCGCGTCGTCGCGGCGGGGACGGGCCTCGTGGCCCTGGGCGGCGCCGGGACCCGCGGCGGCATCACCGCGGGGACGCCGGCCTTGATCGCGGCCACGTTCGCCCTGCGGGCGCGGGGCGGCGGAATGAGTCGCGTGAGATTGGGCGTGGGCCGGCTTGGCCACGTGGGCGGGAGCGGGCTTGGCGGCGGGCGAAGGCGAAATCGTGCTGCGCAGCTTCGCCAGAATTTTCTTCAGCATATCGTAGGGATGAACCCTAAAACGTCGCCGAATCACCGGGGTTTGCAACGCTGGAGATTCGGGGACACCGCGCCGCACCCATTCGCATCTTGCGGACTTCCCGCTTCACTGCCCTCCACCCGCCTCATGACGCCGACCCTCCAACTCTCCTCCGTCACCCTCCGCGTCCCGGACCTGACCCGCAGTCTCGAATTCTACGCCGGCCTGCTCGGGTTCACGCTGAAGGACCAGGCGGCCCACCGCGCCGGACTCGCCGCCGATCCCGCCGGCCCGGCGTTGCTACACCTGCAGGAGGAATCCGGCGCCCCGCCCGCCCCGGCCGATTCAGCCGGGCTTTTTCATGCCGCCCTGCTGCTGCGCGACCGCGCAGCCCTCGGCGCATGGTTGCACCGCGCGGCCGATGCCGGGGTGAACTTCGAGGGTTTTGCGGACCACGGCGTGAGCGACGCCCTCTACCTCTCCGACCCCGATGGCAACGGCCTCGAGATCTACGCGGACCGGCCCCGCGCAACGTGGCCGCGCACGGCTGACGGCGCCCTCAAGATGTTCACCCGGACGCTGGACCTCCGGAAGCTCGTGTCGGAAAGGTCCGCCGTCACCGACACCCCGCTCCGCGGGGCCTGCTGGGGGCATCTGCACCTGCGCGTGACCGATCTGGAGCGCAGCGAGGCTTTCTACCGAAACACCCTCAGCCTGGAGACAACGGACAGCTCATTTCCCGGTGCCCGTTTCCTCGGGGCCGACGGCTACCATCATCACGTCGGCCTCAACACCTGGGGACAACCCCGGCAGCCGTGGCCGGCAACCGCCCTTGGCCTGGCCGAGGCCGTCTTTCGTCGCCATCAGATCACTGCCAGCTCCACGCTCCTCGATCCGGACCGGATCTCCCTGCGGCTTGAGCCTGCGGCAGTCTAAGCCGGGCAGTTTTGAACCACGGATTAGACGGATTACACGGATTCAAACCCAGACATTCGAAACGGTTTTCAAAGGAGAGCACGGAGGGCCGGGGGGATTGCTCCCGATCCATGATCCGCGCCCGCGGCGGCCCCCTTTTTCAAATGCCCAGGGATCGCGATTCTCATCCGTGCCATCCGTGTAATCCCTGGTTAAAAACCCCGGCTCAGCCTGACAGCGGGTCGTTGCGGAATTTCTCGCCGAGCTCGAAGAAGATCGCCTGCGCCTTGAGCCAGTTGGGGTCGGCCCGGATTTCAACGAGACTTTTTTCGGTGTGGTTGCAGACCAGATAACTGGTTGGCCCCAGCATCATCAGCGCGTCATAGCAGGTCCCGATCGCATCGACCGCGAACTCGAAGTCGCCGCTGCTGAATTTGCGGCCCGCCGCCATCACACGCAGCGGAGCCGTGTCCGCCTGCAGGCTGCGCCGGAAAACATCCGGCCGCGGACCGGAATACGCCGGCACCCCATGGGTCTGCTCGCCCACCGACAACACCGCCCATTCGTCAAACAAGGGCCGCCGGTAAACCGCGCTCATGCGATCGAGGTGTTGCCCGATGTGGGCCCGGGCCGCGGTTAGGTCCATGCCGCGAAGTAGGTTCAATCCGCGGCCCATGGCAAGTCGCGGCCGCCACCCCTCGGAAGGGTCGCGGCAAAAGGCGCCGCAGGCGCAAAAACGGAACAAATCCCATCGCGCGGAGCAGTCACCACGCCGGCAGCTTGATCTCCACATTGCGGTCCGGGTGCCCACACCCGGAAACGATTTCGGTTTCGCGCCTTCTGCGCCTGCGTGCGGCCAATCGTTCCGGATCCCGGCAACGGCAGATCAGGGCGGGTACCCGCCGGTGATATATTGCCGGAGATGCTCGGCCTCGGCCTTGTGCAGGTCGGTCAGCCAGCGCGAGACGTCGCCGATCGAGATCAGGCCCTCCAGTTGGCCGTCCACCAGCACCGGCAGGTGCCGGCAGCGCTCATGAGTGAAGATCTCCATCACCTCGGCGGTGGTCGCCAGGGGCGTGATCGTGTGCGGATGCGCGGACATCACTTCCTCCACCCGGGTCTGCGCGGGATTGCGACCGGCACCCACAATGCGGGTGAGCACGTCGCGCTCGGTGAAGATGCCGGCGAGGCGGCCTTGGTCGATCACGACGATCGAGCCGATGCGCTTCTCATTCATCAAGCTGACGGCATCGGCCACGGTAGCGGACGCCGCGATCGTCTGCACACTGCGCCCTTTCCGGGCCAGCAACACGGACACGGGAGTATTCATGCGGGTAACGGGGTGGACGGAGCATATGCCAGGACCCGTCCGAGACAATGGCATTCCACCACGGGCTGCGTCCCGTTGCCACGCGCTACGTGCCATGCTAGCAGCAACCCGACCAGGCACAGAGCGCACTTTTCACCTATTAGATGAAAGGTGGGCAAGGCCCGCGCGGCGGGAGCCGGCGGAGCGGGCGCTATTCGACTGGCGCCGGGACCGGTCTCGGAAACAATCAACACGCCGCCCGATGTTCTCCCCCATGCCAACCCAGACCCCGGAGGATATCCTGCGCCGCGTGCTGCGCGTGGCGCGGCTCGACGGGATGTCGGTGCTGGTGATCGCCGGTGGGTTCGCCCTCGGTTCGCTGGCGCTGCAGGACTTTTCCGGGGCGGCCGCGGGGTTCGTGATCGCGTCGGCGGGGGCGGTGGAGCTGCTGGGCCGGAAGCTGCTGCTCGCCGGGCAGTCCCGCGGACTGGACTGGCTCATCGGCAGCCAGCTCTGGCTCGTGACCGTGATCCTGCTGTACGCGGCCTGGCGGCTGCAGGCGTACGATCCCGCCCTGATGAAGCACTACGCCCTGCCCGTGCTCCGGTCCGAGCTGGTTGAGCCGCTGCTGGCGGCCAACGGACTCCGCGAAGGCGACGCGCTCCGGCTCGTGCGGACGTTATACATTATCCTCTACTTGGCCCTCGGGGTCCTGAGCTTCTGTTTCCAGGGCGGCCTCGCGCTCTATTATCGGAAGCGACGCGACGCGGTGACGGCCGCGCTCGCCGGGCGCGAGGCACCGTGATGCACATTCGGATGTCGGCCGAAACCGGTAGGGCGGCGACTCCGTTCGCCGCCGGATGGATCCCAATCGCGGCGGTCACGGAGTGACATGCCCTACCGGATCATCTCCTCGGGCTTGCGAAATCTCCGCCCGCAGAAAACCTGTCCCCCATGTCGAAGGAACGCTACATCGCCGCCAAGCAGCAGTGGGCCGAGAAGCAGAAGGGCAAGGGCGTGGCCCCGCGGTCGCAGCCCCATCCCGAGCGCCTGCCGCCGGGACAAAAACTCACCGACAAGTTTCCCGTGCTCGACCTCGGCGTGCATCCCACCGTCACCGACGCCGACTGGTCGCTGACGCTCGACGGCCTCGTGGAGCAGCCGGTGACACTCGACTGGCCGGCCTTCAACGCCCTGCCGCAGGTGACCGACGTCAGCGACTTCCACTGCGTCACCACCTGGAGCCGCTATGATTGCCGCTGGGGTGGCGTGGCCTTTACGACGCTGTACGAACTGGCGCGGCCCAAACCGGAGGCGCGCTTCGTCTACTTCACCGGCTTCGACGGCTACTCAACCAACGTGGGCCTCGCGAGCTGCCTCGATGACGACGTGCTGGTGGCGACGTCCTTCGACGGCGCCCCCCTCACGCTTGAGCACGGCGGCCGCGCCCGCGTGATCATCCCCAAGCTTTACGCGTGGAAGGGCTCGAAGTTCGTCAAGGGCATCACCTTCCTCGCCGACGACCAACCCGGCTTCTGGGAGGTGCGCGGATATTCCAACACCGCCGACCCCTGGACCGAGGACCGCTTCGGTTGACCAGGCAGCCGGAAAACGCTCAACGCCCAACGTTCAACACTCAAGTACGGAGCCGGACACGGCCTCTACTTGAGCGTTTAGCGTTTAGCGTTGGGAGTTGGGCGTTGGGCGTTCGTCCGAAGATCGGGCAATTCATCGTTTTTTCTCCGCTTAAGTCGGCGACCCGGCGCGCCGATGTCCCCCGCATGACCGCCCTGACTTTCGAAGCCGGCGCGGCCACCGACGCCCCAGCGACTGCCGAGCCGCTCCTCGGCCCCTGGGCCGGGAGCACGTCGCCCGTCTATTGCCGGGACGTCCATGGCTGCATCATGGCCGCGAACCAAGCCTTCGACCGCCGCTTTGGCCGCAGCAGCCAGTCTTTCGCCGGGCGCACGGTCGTGGACTTCATTCACCGCGACGACGCGCCGGTGCTCATGGCGGCGGACGCCGAGTTGCGCCGCGGTCCACCGCAAAGCGAACATCAAAGCCGCTGGCGCACCCCGCAGGGCTGGCGCTGGTTCACCTGGGAGGAATCGCTGATCCCGGCCGGTCCCGGCACCGGCGGTGTCTGCGCGGTCGGCCACGACATCACCCGGCTCCGCCTCGCCGAGGAGCAGACCTACAAGCTTTCCCGCGCGGTCGAGCAATCGCCCGTCGCCATGGTCATCACCGACCCGGACGGCCGGGTGCAATACGTCAACGCGAAGTACACCGAGACCACGGGCCGGACCCTCGAGGAGATCCTCGACGCCAACACGGACATCCTGAAGGCGCTCCATCCCGACGAGGCCGCCGCGCGGAGTTTCTGGGAGACGGTGCGCGCCGGCCGTGAGTGGCGCGGCGAGCACATCCACGAGCGCGGCGACGGCAAGCGTCTCTGGGAATCGGTCCAGGTCTCGGGCCTGCGCAATTCCGCCGGCGAGATCACCCACCTGCTCTGCCTGCGCGAGGACATCAGCAGCCGACGCGAACTCGAGGACCAGCTGCGGCAGGCGCAGAAGATGGACAGCCTCGGCACCCTCGCCGGCGGCATCGCCCACGACTTCAACAACCTCATCGCCGTGATCAACGGCTACGCGGAGTTCGCCGAGCTCAACCCCGGGGACCCCGCCACCGTGCGCAAAAGCGTGCAGGAAATCCGCAAGGCCGCCCAGCGCGCCAGCGGACTCGTGCGCCAGATCCTGACCTTCAGCCGCAAGGCCGACGTGCGGTTCTCCGCCGTGGACCTCAACCAACTCGCGCACGACCTCACCGCCCTGCTCGGCGAGACGTTCCCGCGCAATGTCAGCTTCCAGTTCGCCCTCGAAGACCAGCTGCCGCACCTGCACGCCGACCAAAATCAGCTGCAGCAGGTGATCCTCAATTTCTGCGTCAACGCCCGCGACGCCATGCCCGGCGGCGGCACCATCACTGTTGCCACCGCCCGCGCCGACCCCGCCAAGCTACCGCCGGGCCTCAAACCCGGCCGCAACTATGCCCGGCTCACGGTGAGTGACACCGGGACCGGCATTACCCCGGAAGTGCGTGCCCGGATTTTCGAGCCCTTTTATACCACCAAGGCCGTGAATCAGGGCACCGGCCTCGGGCTCTCCGTGGTCTATGGGATTGTCGCCAGCCACGAGGGCACCATCCACGTCGAGAGCCAACCCGGCAAAGGCAGCTCGTTCCATGTCTTCCTGCCGCTCGCCGAGACCCGGGCCGCCGCCGTGGCGGCCGTCCGGCCCGACGAGTTTCCCGGCGGCAGCGAGACCATCCTCGTGGTGGAGGATGAAACCCCCTTGCGCCTCCTGCTCGAGGCCACCCTTCGCCAAAAGGGCTACCGGGTCGAAGGCGTCGCCGACGGGCTCGAAGCCATCGGCCGGCTCACCGCCCCCGGGACCCTGTTCGACGCCGTCCTGCTCGACCTCAACATGCCGGGCGCCAGCGGCCTGGATGTTTTCCGCGTCATCAAGGCCACCCGGCCGAACCAAAAGGTGATGGTCGTGACCGGCCACCTGCATCCGACCGCCAGCGCCGAGTTCGAGTCACTCGGGCAACACCATTTCCTCGCCAAGCCCTACACCCTCACCGAACTCGGCCGGCGCCTGCGCCAGCTGCTCGATGCGGGCGGCGCCGAGGCTTAATCCCCGACCGCGATATTTTTAACCGCGGATCTCGCGGATTGCCCGGAGGGGAACCATTCCGGATCCGATATTTATCCGCGAAATCCGGGGCGAAAAAATCCTGGGCTGTGAGCATGGTTCATGGTGGCGGCTTTTGCCCCGGCCAAGCGTCAATTTCCCGAGGTTTTCATTACAGATGCGTCCATCGGGACCGATATCAGGGACGGCGAATCAGACCGATCCTATCCCATGGACCGTACCATCCTTCATGAATCCAAGCGTTCA
>CAIYFD010000271.1 GCA_903925425.1 uncultured Opitutia bacterium
CGCTCAATCCGGAGGTGGGCGATTTCGCCGACATGGCGGAGGGCCGCACCGGGCGAGAGCTCATCGAGGCCGAGTTGCGCACGGAGGAGGGATTGCTTGAGGAGGTCGAGGCGGCGCTCGCCCGCATCGCGGCGGGGACCTATGGGACTTGCGAGGCCACCGGCGAACCGATTCTGCCGTCGCGCCTGCGGGCCATTCCCTGGACCCGCTTCAATCGCGTCCCGGCGGCGGAACGGGAACGCCGGCGCTAACGAGTTCAGCTCGGATTCATCGCGACGGTCGTCGCGTCGGTCTGGGTGTCCTTTGGCCGGAGGCCGGTGAGCAGCCTGTCCTTGAAGTCTGGGTTGATCTGGTCGTCGCCAGCCTTGCCGCGCCCGATGTCATCGTGTCCCCGCGCGGCGGGGAAAACGTCATCGATTACGTGACAGGTTGGCTCGGGCTTGGGGCGAAGGGGTGGGGAGGACCAAGGGTCGGTGTCCTCACCCAGCGGTCGGCGGCTGGCCGCCGAGTTCCAGTTCCACGCGGCAGAGTCGTCCGCCCGGCTCGGGCTCGGTGCTGAACCCCAGCTGGCGGCACAGGCGAAGCATTCGTTCGTTCTCGGCGATCACGTGCCCCGAGATGCGCTGGAGGCCCTCGGTGCGAGCAAAGGCGATGAGTCCCTCCATGAGGTGCCGCCCGAGTCCGCGACCTTGCCAGGGATCGCTGATGAGGATGGCGAAGGCGGCTTCGTTGCGGCCGTGAACCTTGTTGAGCCGGGCCGCCCCCAGAATCTGGCGCCCGCCGGGCCCGTTGCCTCGTTCGGCGACGAGCGCCATCTCGCGGTCGTAGTCGACGAAGCAGAGCCGGGAGAGCCGGTCATGCTGCACCCGCTCGGCCAGATTGAGCGGCAGCAAGTAGCGGCTCCAGACGCTTTGCACCGAAAGCGTGCCGTGAAACGCCGCCATGAGCGGTTCGTCCTCCGGGCGGATCGGACGCAGCGTGACGGGGGACCCGTCCTTCAGGGTAAGCGTCGTCACGACGGAATCCGGATACGGCCGGATGGCGGGACGCGGCAGTGCGGCGGCGGGGACTTCGGCTCCGTGCAGCACGATCCGCGCGTCGAGCGCGAGCAGACCGGAGGCGGAGGCGAGGAGGGGATTGAGGTCAATCTCGCGGATGCGCGGGTGCGCGAGCACGAGTCGGCTGAAGCGGACGAGCAGGCGTTCCAAGGCGGCGAGGTCCACCGGGGCGCGACCGCGGACGCCCTTGAGCGCTGCAAAGATCCGGGTCTGCTCCATCAACCGCCGCGCGAGCGTGGCGTTCAAGGGCGGCAGGCCGATCGCGCGGTCGCGCATGATCTCGACGAGGCGGCCCCCGGCGCCGAAGACCAGCACCGGGCCGAACTGGGGGTCGATGCTGCTGCCGAGGATCAATTCCTCACCAGCGGTCTCCGCCATGCGCTGCACCGTCACGCCCAGGAAATGCTCCGCCCCGCGGATGGCCGTCACCTGTTCCTTGATCTCCCGCCAGGCGGTGCGCACGCCGCTGGCGTCGTGGAGGCCGAGCTTCACGCCGCCGACGTCCGCCTTGTGCGTGATCGTGTGCGAGTGGAGCTTGAGTACCACGGGATAACCGGTCGCCTCCGCTGCGGCGACTGCGTCCTCCTCGCTGGCGGCGAGGCGGGTGGTCACGACGGGAATCCCATAGGCGGAGAGGACCTGTTTGGCCTCGTGCTCGCTCAGGAGGGTGCGTCCGCCGGCCAGCGCCGGTGCGAGAATGTTTTCAACGGTGGTCCACGCGGTGGCATCGAGCTCCGGGGTGTCGGTGGCCGCCGGAGTTTCGTAGAGGGCGCGCAACGCCGAGGTGCGCCGCCACATCGCGCCAAACGCCCGCGCCGCGGTGTCGGGATAGTCGAAGATGGGAATCCCCTCGCGGCTCAGCACCCCGCGGCCGGCATCGACCTCGTCGCCGCCCATCCAGCTTGCGAGGAGCGGTTTGCCGCTGCCCTGGGCGAGGCGGCTGATGGCAGTGGCGGTGGCGGTGGACTCGGTCATCGCCTGCGGTGTGAGAATGACCAGGACGCCGTCGGTCTGCGGGTCGCGCACGGCGAGGTCGACGGCCTGGGCGTAGCGGCCGGCATCGGCGTCACCCAGCACGTCGACGGGGTTGCCGTGGCTCCACGTGGTCGGAAGGAAACCGTTGAGCTCTCGGAGCGTTTCGAGGGTTAAGGATGCGGGCTGTCCGCCCGCGGCGACGAGCTGGTCGGTGGCAAGGGCGCCGGGACCACCGGCGTTGGTGACGATGGCGAGGCGCGGGCCGGGCGGCGAAGGCTGCTTGGCCACGACCTCGGCCAGCTCGAAGAGTTCGCCGATGGTGTCGACCCGGAGCACCCCGGCGCGGCGGAAGGCCGCGTCGAGCACCTCGTCGCTCCCGGTGAGGGCGCCGGTGTGCGAGGCAGCGGCCAGGGCGGCGGCCTCGGTTCGGCCGGCCTTGAGCACGATGATGGGTTTGGTCAGGGCGACCTCGCGCGCGGCGGAGAGGAAGGAGCGGGCGTGGCCGACCGACTCCATGTACATGACGATGCTCTTCGTCTGCGGATCGTCCCCGAGGTGGTCGATCAGGTCGCCCCAGCCGACGTCGAGCATGGAGCCGACGGAAACGAAAGCGCTGAAACCGACATTGTGCTGGCGGCTCCAGTCGAGGATGGCGGTGCAGAGCGCGCCGCTCTGGCTGATGAAGGCGATGTGGCCGGGCAGGGCGTTTCCGGCGGCGAAGGTGGCGTTGAGCCCCGCGTGCGGAGCCATGATGCCGAGGCAGTTCGGGCCGAGGAGGCGCAGGCCCCCGCGGGCGGCCTCGGCGCGGATCTCCGTTTCGAGCGCGAGCCCGGCGGGGCCGGTCTCCTTGAAGCCGGCCGAGATGACGACGGCGTGGCGGATGCCCTGCCGGACGCACTCGCGGACCACACCGGGGACGGTGTGGGCGGGCGTGGCGATGACCACGAGGTCGATCGAGCCCGGGACGGCGGCAAGGGTGGCGAAGGCGGGGCGGCCGAGCACCTTGGCGTGCTTGGGATTGATCAGGTAGACCGTGCCGGGGAAGTCCGCGAGATTCTCGACCAAGGCGCGTCCGACGCTGCCGGGACGCTCGGTCGCGCCGACTACCGCGACCGACCGCGGGGCGAAAAAGGCGCCGAGCGGGCGATGGCGGGTGTCATCGAGGTAGTTGGCGTCGGGGCCGGGTGGGGGGCCGGGTAGCGGATGGTTCATGGCAGGGAAGAGGTGGGGCTGATCGGCAGGGCCACACCCGGGCGGCGGGAGCAGAGTGACTTTTCCAGCTCCACGGCGAGGAAAGCGGTTAGCGCCACAGCCGCGATGCGCACCCAGGTGGCAGGGCCAAGCGGTGCGGTGTGGAACAGGCGGTTCAGGGCGGGCAGGTAGGTGAAAAGAAGCTGGGCGGCCACCATGCCCCCGGCGCTGGCGAGTGCCAAATGGTTCGAGGCCGCGGGTGCGGTGTGGAAAGAACGATGGAGCGCGCGACAGTTGAAGAGATAAACGACTTCAACGGCGACGATGACATTCACCACGGCGGTCCGCGCCACGGCGAGGGAGGCCCCGGCGGCGTGTAGTTCCCAGAGGAAAAGCCAGAAGGTTCCGCCCAGCATGATGGTGCAGACAAGCAGGGTTCGCCGCAGCAGGGCCGGGGTGAGGATCGGCTGGCCGGGAGGTCGGGGCGGTCGTTGCATCAAATCGCGCTCGGCGGGCTCGAAGGCGAATGGCAGGCCCAGCAGCGTGTCGGTGAGATTAATCCAAAGGAGCTGCGAGGGTAGCACGGGCAGCGGCAGGGCTAGGGAAACCGCGGTGAGGACGAGCAGGGACTCACCGACGTTGGTCGGGATGATCCAGACAATGAACTTGGTGAGATTCTCGTACACGCCGCGACCTTCCTCCACGGCGGCCTCGATCGAGGCGAAGTTGTCGTCGGCGAGAATCATGTCGGCGGCACCCTTGGCCACATCCGTGCCGCTGCGTCCCATCGCCACGCCGATGTCGGCCTGCTTGAGCGCGGGGGCGTCATTCACCCCGTCGCCTGTCATCGCCACGATGTGGCCGCGCGACTGCAACGCGCGCACGAGGCGGAGTTTTTGTTCGGGATCCACGCGCGCAAACACGACGGTGCGTTCGGCGACTTCCGGTAACTGGGAGTCGGGCACCTGGGCCAGTTCCCGGCCCGACAGGGCCACCGGGAGCTGGCCGTCGGGCCCACCGAGGCCGATACGGGCGGCGACGGCGCACGCAGTCGCGAGGTGGTCGCCGGTGATCATCTTCACCGCGATTCCGGCCTCACGGCAGCGGCGCACGGAGGCGATGGCCTCCAGCCGGGGCGGGTCCATCATGCCTTGCAGCCCGAGAAAAGTCAGGCCGCTCGCCACGTGATGGTGCTCCAGCGTGTTGTGTTTGCCGTCGGTCTGGCGTTGCGCGACGGCCAAGACGCGCAGGCCCCGTCCGGCCATGGCCTCGAGCGCCGCTTGGGCCGAGGCGCGGTCGAACGGCACCGGATCGCCCCGGGCATCGAGTTGCTCGGTGCAGCGGTTAAAAAGGCGTTCGGCGGCGCCGACCTTGTAGATCATCCGGCCCAGCCGGGTGTCGTGCAGGGTGGCGCGGAACATATGCTCGGAGGCAAAGGGAATGGCGTCCACGCGCGGCGCCATCCCCCGCTGGTCCTCCACGACGAGTCCGCTCTTGGCGGCCGCGGCCAGCAGCGCGGCCTCGGTGGGGTCGCCCTCGGCTTCCCAGCGGCCGTTCCGCTGCACGAGGCGCGCATCATTGCAGAGTGCGGCCGCCAGCAGGCATTCGGCCAGGGCGGCGCGTTGCGCCGGGTTCACTGGCACACCGTCGAGCCTGATTTCACCCGTGGAATCATAGCCGGTGCCGGTGATGGCATAGGTCTCCCCGGCCACGAAGATTTCCTGCACGGTCATCTGGTTTTCTGTGAGGGTGCCGGTCTTGTCCGAGCAGACGACCGTGGTGCTGCCGAGCGTCTCCACGGCGGGCAGCCGGCGGATGATCGCCTGGCGGCGCGCCATGCGCCCGACCCCGATCGCCAGGACAATCGTGACCGCGGCGGGCAGGCCCTCGGGGATGGCGCCGACGGCCAGGGTGACGGCCGCCATGAACATCTGGACCACGTCTTCCCCCCGGAGGACGCCGATGGTGAAGGTGACGGCTGCGACGGCGAGAATGACCCAGAGCAGCTGCCGGCTGAAATGCGCGATCTTGCGCGTCAGGGGTGTGGTCAGCTCCTCGGCGGTTTCGACGAGCCGGGCAATGTGGCCGGTCTCGGTGGCGTCACCCGTGGCCCAAACCACGCCGGTGCCCTGCCCGGAAGTCACCAGCGCCCCGGTGAAGGCCATATTGCGGCGGTCGGCGAGGGTGGTTTCCAGGGCGAGCGGATCCGGGTGTTTGGCTGCGGGGGAGGATTCGCCGGTGAGCGCGGACTCGTCCATCTGGAGGTTTTTCGCGCGGTACAGCCGCATGTCGGCGGGGACGCGGTCGCCGGCCTCGAGGAGAACGACATCACCCGGCACGAGTTCATCGGCGTCGATCCGTTGGCTCAAACCCGCGCGGCGCACGGTGGCCTGGGTGGTGATCATCCGGGTCAGGGCCTCGACGGCCCGGCCGGCACGTGACTCCTGCAGGTAACCTACCATGGCGTTCACGAAAACGACGCCGAAGATGACCGAGGCATCGACCCACTCGCGGAGGAAGGCGGTGACGGCGCAGGCAGCGATCAGCAGGTAGATCAGGGGCTGATGGAACTGGTGCAGGAACTGTTTCCACGCCGGGGTCCCGGGCAGCGGGGTGATCCGGTTGGGGCCGAACTTGCGCCGCCGCAGGATGACTTCGGCGTCGGACAGGCCCTCCGCCGGATTGACCCCGAGCAGACGCCCGACCTCGTCCACGTGCAGGTGGTGGGCGGGATCGCGTCGGGCGGTGGTACGGTTGGAAGGCATGGGAGCGGCCGGCCTAGGCGGTGCAAGGATGTGATGTGATCCGGGAAACACGCCCGGAGACGCATCACGCCGGCCCAACGCCTGCGCCGGCCTTTTCCTCCTCAAAGATTGCGGCGGTGGTCTTCAGGACGGTGTCGGGGTTGAGTGAGATGCTGTCGATGCCCTCCTTCACGAGGAAGCGGGCGAACTCGGGGTAATCGCTCGGGGCCTGGCCGCAGATGCCGATCTTGCGGCCGGCTTTCCGGCAGGCGGCGATCACTTGGGCGATCATCCGCAGCACGGCCGGGTTCCGCTCGTCGAAGATCGGGGCCACGATCTCGGAGTCGCGGTCCACGCCGAGGATGAGCTGGGTGAGGTCGTTCGAGCCGATGCTGAAGCCGTCGAACAGCTCGGCGAACTCCGCGGCGAGGATGACGTTGGCGGGAATCTCGCACATGACGTAGATCTCCAGCCCGTTCGTGCCGCGCACGAGCCCGTGCTTCGCCATCTCGGCCTGAACCTTCCGCGCCTCGTCGAGCGTGCGGCAGAAAGGGATCATGAGCTTGAGGTTGGTCAGGCCCATCTCGTCGCGCACGCGTTTCATGGCCCGGCATTCGAGGGCGAAGCCGGCCTGGTACGCGGGGTGGTAGTAGCGCGAGGCGCCGCGGAACCCGATCATGGGGTTCTCCTCGTGCGGCTCGAAGGGCGCGCCGCCGATGAGGTTGGCGTACTCGTTGGTCTTGAAGTCGCTCAGGCGGAGAATGACGTCCTTGGGGTAAAAGGCCGCCGCGATCATCGCGGCGCCCTGGGCGAGCCGGTCGACGAAGAACTCAGCCTTGTCGGCGTAGCTGGCGGTGAGTTCGCGGAGCTGCTGCTTGACGGGGCCCTCCGGCATGGCCTCGAAGCCGAGGAGGGCCAGCGGGTGGGCCTGGATCGCGGAGGTGACGATGAACTCCATGCGGGCGAGCCCGACGCCGTCGTTGGGCAGGAACGACCGCGCGAAGGCTTCGTCGGGATTGCCGATGTTCATCATGACCTTTGTGCGGGTGCGCCCGAGCGCGGCGAGGTTCGTGCGGAGCACGTCGAATTCCTGTTTGCCCTCGTAGACGAAGCCGGTGTCGCCCTCGGCGCAGGAGACGGTGACCATCTGGCCGTCCTGAAGCAGGTCGGTGCCGTGCTGGGTGCCGACGATGGCGGGGAGCCCGAGCTCGCGGCTGACGATCGCGGCGTGGCAGGTGCGGCCGCCGCGGTTGGCGACGATGGCCGCGGCCTTCTTCATGATTGGCTCCCAGTCGGGATCGGTCTTGTCGGTTACAAGAACCTCGCCGTCCTGGAAACGGCCGAGGTGCTGCGGGTCGCGGATGATCCGCACCGGGCCGCTGGCGATCCGCTCGCCGACGCTGCGGCCCGTGACGAGCACGGGGCCGCGGGAGCGGAGGCGGAACGATTCGATCACGGTGGGATCCTTGCGGGACTGGACGGTCTCGGGCCGGGCCTGAACAATGAAGAGCGCGCCGGTGAGGCCGTCCTTGGCCCACTCGATGTCCATCGGGGTGGGTTGGCCGCGGCTTTTCGAATAGTGGTCCTCGATCACGCAGGCCCAGCGGGCGAGCTGGATGATTTCGTCGTCGGTGATGGCGAAGCGGTCGCGGTCGCCGGCGGGGACGGGGACGTTCTTGACCATCTTGCCGCCGCCGTGGTCGTAGATGAGTTTGAATTCCTTTGTGCCGGTGAGTTTGCGGAGGATGGGCTTGAAGCCCTGGCGGAGCGTGGGCTTGAAGACGCAGTACTCGTCGGGATTGACGCTGCCCTGCACGACATTCTCACCGAGGCCGTAGGCGGCGTTGATCAGGACGGCGTCGCGGAAGCCCGTCTCGGTATCGATGGTGAAAATCACGCCGGACGAGGCGAGGTCGGAGCGGACCATGATCTGGACGCCGACGGAGAGGGCGATCTTGAGGTGGTCGAACTTCATCTCCTCGCGGTAGGAAATGGCGCGGTCCTTGAAGAGGGAGGCAAAGCAGCGC
Source organism: uncultured Opitutia bacterium (assembly GCA_903925425.1). Lineage (GTDB taxonomy): Bacteria > Verrucomicrobiota > Verrucomicrobiia > Opitutales > Opitutaceae > CAIYFD01. Next base: position 7,996 of record CAIYFD010000271.1, read on the forward strand.
TTGCAGGCGTCGAGCACGGCGTAGTGGCCGTGAACGTTGAGGTAGGTTTCCTGCTGGCCGGCGAAGCTGGCGTCGGGGAGGTCCTCGGCGGTGGCGCTGCTGCGCACGGCGACATCGGGGTGGCGGTCGGCCGTGCCGCCCAGCTTGTCATAGGCGGCGGTGATGGCGGCGGCGAGATCCGCGGGAAGCTCGGCGGCGAGAATGGCCTCGCGGATGCGGCGGCCGCGGGTGCGGAGGTCCTCGATGTTGCGGGTGTCGAGACCCTTGAGCCAGAGGCGGATCTTGTCCTCAAGCCCGGCGCCGCGGAGGAAGGCCCGGTAGGCGTCGGCGGTCGTGGCGAAGCCGTTGGGGATTTGCACACCCTGAGCGGTGAGCTCGCGGTACATCTCGCCGAGGGAGGCGTTCTTGCCGCCGACGATCGGGACGTCGGCGATGGTGGTTTCGGAGAACCAGCGGATGGGATTCATGGCGGGCGGCGGGGCGAAGTTTCGGCGACGAGCGAGGCGGTATGGCACCCAAGGATGCGCCCTGTGCATGGTTTGCACTCCGCGGATCCAGCCGAACGCTGCGCAATATTTGCGGGGCGGAAACCGGACTCGATTCCCCCAGTGCCAAGCCGGCCGCGGGATTGTGAATTCCCGCCAAACCTCGGCCGGTATCTGGCGTACGTTCCGATCCAAGGCTAATGGCAACGGGCGTAACTCCTGAAAGCTATTCCTCTGCCACGGGGACGAGTGATCGATGGCGATCAGGGCATCATCGCGATGAGCGGGCCTGCAAAGGAGTGCCTCGATCTGGCGAAGGCAGTCGGGGGGGGGCCGGGCGCTGAGCAAGCCGTTCGTGCAGGAGGACCGGAGATCCGCCATTGCGGCGGTGCTGGGAGCTGGTCGGGCAGGGTAGCGGATGCGCGGCACCGGATGGTGGAAGTCATTTGCACCCGGCGGGTGATCCGCTACGCAGTCGGCCCGTCGTGATGCCTGAACACTTCGAATTGCTCGCCGCGGCGATCCTGGTCGTCGCCTTCCTGTATTCCTGCGTCGGCCATGCAGGGGCTTCCGGCTACATCGCGGTGATGACCCTGTTCGGCCTGGCTGCGCCGGACATCAAGGTCGCGGCGCTGATCCTCAACATCCTCGTGGCATGCATCGGCACCTGGCAGTTCTGGCGGGCGGGCCATTTTTCGTGGCGCCTATTCTGGCCCTTTGCAGTGCTGGCTGTGCCGATGGCGTTTGTCGGGGGCTACGTCAACTTGCCCACGCATGTGTTCAAGGTGCTGGTGGGCGTGGTGCTGCTGCTTTCCGCCGCGCGTTTCCTGATCCGGCCCACCGAAGACACCCTGGAGCGGGAGCCGTCCCGGCCGACGGCCATCGCGCTCGGGGCTGGGCTGGGCCTGCTGGCGGGACTGACCGGCACCGGCGGCGGGATCTTCCTGACGCCGCTGCTGCTGATCAACCGCTGGGCGCGCGCGAAGCCGGCGGCGGCGGTGTCGGCGCTGTTCATCCTGGTCAACTCCAGCGCGGGCCTGCTCGGCAACCTGAGCAGCACGAAGCAGTATCCCGCTTTCGCGCCCGTCTTGGCCGTCGCGGCGGTGGTCGGTGGCACGGCCGGTTCCTATTTCGGCAGCCGGCGCTTCGACCACGCCCTGATCAAGCGGCTGTTGGCGGTGGTGCTACTGATCGCTGGCGCCAAGCTCATCCTGACCCCGTAGTTTGTGGCCTGACCGGGAAACCTCAGCCGGAGTTTATCACCCAGAGGCAGCGCGGTGCTTCCAAGCCGGGGCCAGGGAGCACGCGGGCGCCGTTTCCGCCCTTGACCGAGGCGCAAGGCGGGGCAACGTGACCCTTCCCTGAATTTTTGCCTGATGGTGTAATGGTAGCACAGGCGACTTTGACTCGCCTAGTCATGGTTCGAATCCATGTCGGGCAGCCACTTAGAGACATCGGCCAGCATCACGGATGTCCACGGCCTATTTTTGGACGAAGTCTGAGCCACCAGCACAGCAGGCGGATCCGGGCCAAGCGGGGAACCTCCCGACGATTTCGGTTGTATGCGGGAAGGCGGGGAGTCTTTGATGCGCCGAACAGTTTAGGAGAGCCCGGGGCACCGGGTTGAGATGGGGACACAGCGCGTCCCTAAATCCTTTGAACCTGACGCGGTTAAGACCGCCGTAGGAAAAACAGGAGCCCCCGCTCTGGCGGAGGGAGCTTGCGGACCGCCGGCGGGGTTGGTCGCAAATAACACCCACGCTCCCATGTCCTCCCCCACTGACAATCCTCCGGCCGCCGGCCATCGCCTTTTTCCCGCCTCACGCCGCGTCTATGTCTCTGGCTCGCGCCCTGACGTCCGCGTGCCGATGCGTGAGATCACGCTCTCGCCGACCAAGCTGCCGAACGGCACGGAGGTGCCCAACGAGCCCGTGCGGGTCTATGACACGGCCGGCTCGTGGGCCGACCCGGACTTCCATGGCGACGCCACCCGCGGGCTGCCGCCCATCCGGGCCGCGTGGATCCGCGAGCGCGGCGATGTCGAGGAGACGGTCGGGCGCGAGGTAAAGCCGATCGACGACGGTTATCTTTCCGCGACGCACCGCGCCCAGGCCGAGGCCGAGGGCCGCCGCAATCCGCTGAAGGCCTTCGACCGCAGCGGCCACAAGATCCTGCGCGCCAAGGCGGGTAATCGCGTTTCCCAGCTCGCCTATGCGCGCCGGGGCATCGTCACGCCGGAGATGGAGTTCATCGCGCTGCGCGAGAACATGAAGCTCCAGCGCGCCCGCGAGCTCCTCGAGATGACCGAGCAGGGTCCCCGCAACTCTCTGTGGCGGCAGCACCCCGGCCAGAGTTTCGGCGCGAGCATCCCGCGCGAGATCACGGCGGAGTTCGTGCGCGATGAAATCGCCCGCGGCCGCGCCATCATCCCGGCGAACATCAATCACCCGGAGCTCGAGCCGATGATCATCGGCCGCAACTTCCTCGTGAAGATCAACACCAACATCGGCAATTCCGCCGTCGCCTCGTCGATCGACGAGGAGGTCGAGAAGATGCGCTGGTCGGTGAAGTGGGGTGGCGACACCCTGATGGACCTCTCCACGGGCAAGAACATCCACCAGACGCGCGAGTGGATCCTCCGCAACTGCCCCGTGCCCGTCGGCACCGTGCCGATTTACCAGGCGCTGGAAAAGGTCGGCGGCCGGCCCGAGGCGCTCACGTGGGAAATTTTCCGCGACACCCTCATCGAGCAGGCCGAGCAGGGCGTGGACTACTTCACGATCCATGCCGGCGTGTTGCTCCGCTACATCCCGATGACCGCGCGGCGCATGACGGGCATCGTGTCCCGCGGCGGCTCGATCATGGCGAAGTGGTGCCTCTCGCACCACAAGGAGAACTTCCTCTACACGCACTGGGACGAGATCTGCGACCTGATGGCCGCCTATGACGTTTCGTTCTCCATCGGCGACGGCCTGCGGCCCGGTTCGATCGCCGACGCCAACGATGAGGCGCAGTTCGGCGAGCTCAAGACGCAGGGCGAGCTCACCCTCCGCGCCTGGGAGCGCGGCGTGCAGGTGATGTGCGAGGGCCCCGGCCACGTGCCGATGCACCTCATCCCGGAGAACATGGAAAAGCAGCTCGACTGGTGCCACGAGGCGCCGTTCTACACGCTCGGGCCGCTGACCACCGACATCGCGCCGGGTTACGACCACATCACGAGCGCCATTGGCGCCACGATGATCGGCTGGCACGGCTGCGCGATGCTCTGCTATGTCACGCCCAAGGAGCACCTCGGCCTGCCTGACCGCGACGATGTTCGCGCCGGCGTCATCGCCTACAAGATCGCCGCGCACGCCGCCGACCTCGCCAAGGGCCATCCGGCCGCGCAGTACCGCGATAACGCCCTCTCCAAGGCGCGTTTCGAGTTCCGCTGGGAGGACCAGTTCAACCTCGGCCTCGATCCCGAGCGCGCCCGCGAATACCACGACGCCCTCCTCCCGCAGGACAGTGCGAAGACCGCTCACTTCTGCTCCATGTGCGGCCCGCAGTTCTGCTCGATGAAGATCACCGAAGACGTCCGTCGCTATGCGGAGGAACAGGGCCTCAACTCCACCGAGGCGCTCGAGGCGGGGCTCAAGGCCAAGTCCGACGAATTCCGCGAGCAGGGCAGCGAGATCTATCTCGCGCCCAAGGCCTGACGGACGGCGCGATGACCATCCGCATCAACGACCAGACGCGTAGCGTGGCCGACCAGGCCACGCTGCACGACGTGCTCACCGAGCTCGCCGTGGCCGGCCGGCGCGGGGTCGCCGTGGCGGTCAACGATGAGGTCGTGCCCCGCTCCGCGTGGACGAAGCGGGCGCTCGCGGAGTCCGACCACGTCCTTGTGATCCAGGCCACCCAGGGCGGTTGATCCCCACCGTGAAGCTCATCGTCGTCTCCCCCGAAACCGTCGATCCGCGCGAGTGCACCGTGCTCGCCGGGTTGTTCGCGGCCGGACTGGAGCGCTACCACATCCGCAAGCCGGCCGTGCCGGCAGGGGTGCTGGAGGATTGGCTGCAAACGCTGCCGGCCGACTGGCGTCCGCGCCTCGTGCTGCACACGCATCACCCGCTCGTCGGCAAGCTCCAGCTCGGCGGTCGCCACTATCGCGAGGGGGACGCGCTGCCGCATCCGCGGCCGCCGGGTTTTGCCAGCCGGTCGTGCCACGATTTGGGCGCGCTCCGCTCCGCCTGCGGCCGGTTCGACGCGGTCTTTCTCTCTCCGGTATTTCCTTCGCTCTCCAAGCCGGGACATGCGCCCGACGCCCGGCTGAATCCGGCGGACATCGCCGCAACCCTCGCGGCGCGCACGACGGAGGAGCGCATCACCGAGGTGATCGCGTTGGGCGGAATCACGTCGGTGACCGCAACGCAGGCGCGCGATCTTGGCTTTGACGGCGTGGCGGTGCTCGGCGCGATCTGGCAGGCGACCGATCCCGTGCGGGCGTTCGGCGAAGTTCAGGACACTCTTTTTTCCCATGCCGTTTGAGGCCGAATTTTTTCCGCCGGTGATGGCGCTGACGCAGGACGGTCTGGCGCTTTCGCCCGTCGATCAGGTCCGGGCCCTGGTCGAGGGCGGGGCGGGCTGGATCCAGCTGCGGATGAAAAACGCCGCGCCCGACGTCTGGCTCGCCACGGCGCGGGAGGTGGTCGCGATCTGCCACGAGGCCGGCGCGCTCTGCACGATCAACGACAGCGTGGACATCGCGCTCGCCTCCGACGCCGACGGCGTTCACCTCGGCAGCCTCGACGAGGCCTGGCGGAGCGCTCGCGAACGCTTGGGTCCGGAGAAGCTGCTCGGAGGCACAGTCAACAACGCGCTCGACGCGAATCGCGCGGCGGCGGCGCGGGTCCTGGATTACGTGGGCATCGGCCCGCTTCGTTTCACCAGCACCAAGCTGAAGCTCGCGCCCGTCCTCGGCCCGACGGGCATCGCGGCACTCCTGCCGCTGCTTGATGGCCTGCCGGCATGGGCGATCGGCGGCGTGCTGCCGGCGGATTTGCCGGCGTTGCGTCGAGCCGGGCTCGCCGGCGTCGCGGTGTCATCGCCCCTTTACGAGCAGCAGCGCATGGCGGCCAACCATGCCGCCTTTGTCACCGCCTGGGCTGCCGAATATCCTTCATGAGTACTTCACCCCTGATCATTGCCGGCGTTGAGCTGCGCTCCCGCCTCTTTCTCGGCACAGGAAAATACCGGTCCGGTTCCGAGATGGCGGCGAGCCTCGAGGCCTCCGGCGCCGAGCTCGTTACGGTGGCCCTGCGCCGGGTCCGCACCGATGGCGCGCCGGACGACATCCTCGCGCATCTCGACCGGGGCCGGTACCGTCTCCTGCCCAACACCTCGGGTGTGCGCGATGCGAAGGAAGCCGTGCTGGCCGCCGAGCTGGCGCGCGAGGCGCTGGAGACCAACTGGCTGAAGCTCGAAATTCATCCTGATCCGAAATATCTCATGCCCGATCCGGTGGAGACGCTGCTCGCCACGCGTGAGCTTGTGAAGCGGGGCTTTATTGTGCTGCCCTACGTCCACGCCGACCCAGTGCTGTGCAAGCAGCTCGAGGAAGCCGGCGCCGCGGCAGTCATGCCGCTGGGTGCCCCGATCGGCAGCAACCTCGGCCTCGAATCGCGCGCGTTCCTCGAGATCATTATCGCGCAGGCGTGCGTGCCGGTGGTCATCGATGCGGGCCTTGGCGTACCGTCGCACGCCGCGGCGGCGCTGGAGATGGGGGCGGACGCCGTGCTGGTGAACACCGCGATCGCCGCCGCCGCCGATCCCGTGGGCATGGGACTCGCGTTTAAGCTCGGCGTCGAGGCCGGCCGGCTCGCCTACGAGTCGGGAGCGGCCCGGCGGGGGCGCCGGGTGGAGGCTTCAGCCACTTCGCCGCTGACAGCGTTTCTCGGAGCCTAGTCCCGAAAGGATCCATCAGCCCCGTAGGCCCGATCTAAACCATGAGCACTTTCACCGATCTCTGGAAACAGCACGATTTCGCCGGGGTGGCTGCTTCGATCGCAAGCCGCACGCCGGCCGAGGTACGCCGGGCGCTTGCCCGCGAGGGCCGCGGGCTCTCGCTCGACGACCTTGCGGCGCTGCTCTCGCCCGCGGCCGCGCCCTTCCTTGAGGAAATGGCCGCGCTCAGCCACCGGCTCACCGTGGAACGTTTCGGCCGCACGATGCAGCTCTATGCGCCGATGTATCTGACGAATGTCTGCGCCAACATCTGCACCTATTGCGGCTTTAGCGCGGAGAACCGCATTCCGCGCAAGGCGCTCAACGACGGCGAGATCCTGGCCGAAGCGGAGGTGCTGGCGCGCCACGGCTTCAAACACGTTCTGCTGGTGACGGGTGAGTCGACACGTTACGGCGTCGCTTACCTCGAAAATGCGCTGCGCGTGCTGCGGCCGCATTTTTCCGGGTTGTCGATCGAGGTGCAGCCGCTGGACCAGCCGGAATACGAGACCCTCGTCGCGGCGGGACTGAGCGCGGTGCTTGTTTATCAGGAGTCCTACGATCCGGCCGTCTACCCGAAGCATCACTTGAAGGGCCCGAAGGCCGACATGGCGTACCGGCTCGAGACACCGGATCGTCTTGGCCGGGCGGGCGTGAAGAAGATCGGACTCGGGGCGCTCTACGGATTGTCGGACTGGCGCGCGGAGGCGTGGTTCACCGGTCTGCATCTCCATTATTTGGAGCGGCACTACTGGCGCACGCGCTACAGTCTGTCATTTCCGCGCCTGCGACCGCACGAGGGCAAGGATATCGCGGTCACGCCGTTCGGGGAGCGTGATCTTGTCCAAGCTGCTTGCGCGTTCCGGCTGTTCAGTGGCGAGGTCGAGTTGTCCCTCTCGACGCGCGAGAGTCCGGAGTTCCGCAATCACGCGCACCGGTTGGGGTTCACTTCGATGAGCGCGGGCTCGAAAACCAATCCTGGCGGCTACGCCAACGCCGAGGAATCGTTGGAGCAGTTCGCGATCAGCGATGAGCGCGGCCCGGAGGAAGTCGCTGCGTTCCTGCGTGCCCACGGCTATGAGCCGGTGTGGAAGGACTGGGATTCGACCTATGACGGGCAGGATTTGCCGCAAAAAGGCCCAGAAGGCGCAAAAAAGACCAAGGTCCCGGAGGGGGATCCGGTCACAGTCTGATTGTTTGCGCTGCATCGCGGCTAATTTTTCCGGATTTCGCCCCGCATGAAAACCCCGCCCTGCGTGCTTACCATCGCGGGATCCGACAGTGGCGGCGGGGCTGGCGTGCAGGCGGATGCACGCACGATCCAGGCGCTCGGCGGATTTGCCTGCACCGCGATCACGGCCGTGACGGCGCAGAACACCCGGGGCATCGCAGCATGGCGGCCCGTGTCCCCGGACCTGATCGCGGCGCAGATCGCGGCGGTGCTCGACGATCTGCCGGTGGCGGCAATCAAAACGGGCCTGTTGCCGGGAGCGGCGGCGGTGCGGGCGGTGGCCACCGTGCTGGACGCCCATCCCCATATTCCGCTGGTGGTTGATCCCGTGCTGGGCTCGACGAGCGGCACCCGTTTTCTCCCGCCGGCCGGGGTGCGCGTGCTGCTGAAGGAGCTGCTGCCGCGGGCGACGTTGGTTACGCCCAACTGGCCCGAGGCCGAGGCGATGACGGGAGTTCGGATCCGGACCTCGGCTGATGTGGAAGGGGCGGCGCAGCGACTGCTGGCGAGCGGCTGCCGGGCGGTCCTGATCAAGGGCGGGCATGGTCCCGGCCGGATCTGCCGGGACTGTCTCGTGGTGGCTGGGAAAAAACCGGTTTGGTTCGAGAGCCCGCGGATCAAGACCCGGAACACTCATGGAACGGGCTGCGTGCTTTCGGCGGCGATCGCTCTGCGGCTGGCCCGCGGTGACTCGATCAAGGCGGCGACCGGTGCGGCGCGGTTATTCCTGATCGCCGGCCTTGGTGCCGGCCGCCGCACGGTGCTTGGCGCCGGCGCCGGTCCGGCTTTGGTTTGAGCCGTTCGGAATCGGTCCCGACGCCGTGGCGGGGGATGGCGCGTGATTAGAGAACTCTAACCTAGCTGGTGACGGTTTCTAACGCGGCATGGTGTATTTTTGCACCGTGCAGAAAGCATTTACCGTCGGACTCCGGGTCGCGTTCATCATGGTGGCGCAAGGGTTGTTAAGCACAGCGGTCGCGGAGTCCGACGAATATTACAGGGAATCCCGCGGTGGCCAGAGTGAGTCCGGCGACAAGGTCCGGGAGCCGGCGCATAAGCCCAACCCCGGCGGTGCATCCGCAGCGGATGCGGGCCGTTGGTTTTTCGAGGAGCTGGCGCGGTCCGGAATCAGCCTGCCGCATACGACCGCGATCCCGGAGGCTCGCGTGGTCCGCCCGGTCGAGGCTCCGACTGTCGCGGAGCTGTCCACGGTCAAACCCGGCCGTGATTGAGCCTCGGGTAATGTCTGCTCTCAAACTACAAAAAAATCATGAACCCACTGCTTGCCGTTCTCAGTATTCCGGACCCCCTGCATCCCGCCTTGGTGCATTTTCCCATTGTCTTGCTCTTGCTGGGCGCCGTCGCCGCGGTCGTCTCGGCATTTCTCCCCCGCTGGCACCTGCCTTTGCTCGCAGCGATACTTTCCGTGCTGGGAGTGGTCGGTACCTTTGTCGCCGCGGCGTCAGGCGAGGAGGAGGGAGAAAGGGTTGAGGAACTGAAAAACATCGAGCCGGTGCTGGAGGCGCATGAAACCTGGGCCGATCGCACCGAAGGCGCGGCCGTGGTCTTCGCTTTGCTGGCCATCGGAACCGCCGCGACGGCGCGTTGGCGCGGGGTCGCCCGGGTGCTGGGCGCCGGAACGGCGGTCGCGGCGCTGGCGTCGGTGTGGTGTGTTGCTGAAACCGGGCATTACGGCGGGCTGCTGGTCTACCGCCATGGAGCCGGGGTCAACCTCACGAGCGCGGCAGGCGGAACCCAAGCGGAAGCGGGTGCGACAATCCCGGAGAATCGCCGCCGCGACCGGGACGACTGATCGCTCCGGCCTCGCGTCCCTCGGATAAGTGCGCAGGTTGGAATCATGCGAATTCTGGTGGCGGAGGATGAAGCCAAGGTGGCGGCCCATATCCGCAAGGGGCTGCAGGAGTCCGGTTATTCCGTCGACGTGGCCGCCGACGGCGCCGAGGCCCTTTGGCTCGCTGCAAACCACCCGTATGATGGCATGGTGTGCGACGTGATGCTGCCGGAGCCGGACGGTGTCACGGTGGTGCGGCAATTGCGGCGCGAGGGGATCCTTGTCCCGGTGATCTTCCTGAGCGCCCGGCACGAGCTGGCCGATCGAGTGGCCGGGCTTGATGCCGGGGCCGATGACTACCTCGCGAAGCCGTTTTCCATGATCGAGCTGCTTGCGCGTTTGCGGGCGCTGCTGCGGCGGCAGCGGCCGGGGTCGGTGGATCAAATCCGGGTGGCGGACTTGGAACTGGACTTGAGGGCCCGCACGGCCACTCGCGGGAGCCTCGGGATCACGCTGACCAACCGGGAGTTCGCCCTGCTGGAGCTGCTGATGAACGCGTCACCCAAGCCGGTGAGCAAAACGGCCATCATCGAGCATGTCTGGGACCAGCATTTTGATTCCGGGACCAATGTGGTGAACGTCTACGTGAACTATCTGCGTGCAAAAGTAGACCGCCCCGGGCTGAAGCCGCTGATTCAGACTGTCCGCGGGGTGGGTTTCGCTCTCCGGGAAGTGGCGCCATGAATTCGCTCCGTTGGCGCATTGCGCTGTGGTTCACCGTCAGCCTGCTGGCCGTGGCCGCAGTTTTCGTGGCCGTGACCGACCTGCACCTGCGGCACGAATTGCGGGTCGAGAAATGGGAACGGACTGAACCCGGTCAGGCCGACTGGACGCTGCACGGCAGTTATTCCGAGGCCGAGGTGGATGATATTGCCGGGGAACTTTGGCGCCTTTCTCTGCTGTACGCCCTGCCGGTCACGCTGCTGGCCATCGCGGTCGGCTACCACCTCGCGCGGCGGGCATTTGCCCCGGTCGCGGAGATGAATGCGCAGTTGCAGTTCATCGGGGCCCGCAGTCTCGACCACCGCGTGAGGCTCACGCATGCCGATGCGGAGTTCCGGGCCATCGAGGAGAATGTGAACCAGCTCCTTGTGCGTCTGGACACCAGCTTTCGGCAGCTCTCGGAGTTCTCCGCCCAGGTCGCCCATGAGTTGCGCACACCGCTCACGTTGCTCCGTCTCCAAGTCGAGGAGGCGGCCGGGCGGATCGAACCCGGGCTCGCCGAAGCGATGCAGGAGGAGCTCCGCCGCCTCTCGGATTATGTGGACCAAAGCCTGCTGCTGGCCACCGCGGAGCAGGGAAGGCTGGCCCTCAACCTCGCGCCGGTGGGTCTGCGGGATCTGGTGATGGACATGATCGAGGTTTACGAACTGCTGGCCCGCACCGAGCGCCGCACGATCACCGTGGTGGCGCCCGAGGAATGCAGCGTCCTGGTCGATTCCCGCCGGCTGCGGCAAATCCTGCACAATCTCCTGACCAACGCCCTGCGCCATGGCACGGGCCCGATCGTGGTGTCGGTGATGTGCGAGGGCGGGGTAACGCTGTGCCGGGTGGATAATGCCCTGGCTGACCGGGCGTCGTTGGCCGGGGCCGAACGGGGGTTGGGACTGCGGATTGTACGCGCTTTGGTCGCTTTGCATCCGCGCTTGTCGTTCTCAACTCAGCTCGTGGACGGCCGGTTTTTGGCGGAGTTGAGCTGGCGCTGAGGATGACGCCGGGATGGTCCGGGTCGGGAGGGTGGGGCCCTATTCCGTGGTAAGACTCCCCTGATCTTTTTGATTGTAGCGCAGTGTCGTTTTCTGGCATGCCATCGACTTTCCGGGTTTCCGCTCGGAAACCGGCACCGCCCAAGCGAACACCCATCACTCTCACACATGCGCAAAGGAATCATTTCCGGAGGCAACTGGATCGTCGACCACGTCAAGCTGATCGACACCTGGCCGGCCCAGGACGCTCTGGCCTCGATCAAGAGCCAGTCCCAGGGGACGGGCGGTTCGCCGTACAACATCTTGGTGGACCTCGCGATCCTCGGGGCGCCGTTCCCGCTTTCGGCCGCCGGGCTCGTGGGCGATGACAACGATGGACGCTCGATCCTTTCCGACTGCCGCAACCGCGGGATCGACACCAAGCAGCTCCTGACGACCACCGAGGCCGCCACCAGCTACACGGATGTGATGACAGTCGAGTCCACCGGGCGCCGCACGTTTTTCCACCAGCGCGGGGCCAATGCCATGCTGGATGTCGGGCATTTCGACTTCACCAGCACGACGGCGAAGCTGTTTCATTTCGGCTATCTGCTCCTGCTCGACCGTCTCGACACCCTTGAGAACGGTGTGCCGCGCTGCTGCGAGGTGCTCAAGCACGCCCGCGCCGCGGGCCTGCGGACTTCCGTCGACTGCGTGAGCGAGGACAGCCAGCGTTTCAAGGTGATCGTCGGGCCGACCCTGCCGCTCGTGGATGTGCTTTTCATCAATGACTTCGAGGCGGAGCGCCTGACGGGTCTCGCGCTGGGCCGCGGGGCGGCGCTGAAGCGGTCCGCCGTGGTCGAGGCCGGCCGCAAGCTGATTGCCGACGGCGTGAAGCAGTGGGTCGTGATCCACTTCCCGGAGGGCTCGTACGCCCACGATGCGAAGGGCAACGGCATCTGGCAGCCCAGCCTCAAGCTTCCGAAGGACTGGATCGCCGGTGCCGCCGGTGCCGGTGACGCCTTCGCCGCGGGTTGCCTCTACGGCATCCACGAGGAGTGGCCGATGGCCGAGAGCCTGAAGCTCGGCGTCTGCTGCGCTGCCGCCTCGCTTTCGCACCCGAGCTGCACCGCTGGCGTCCGTTCGCTCAAGGACAGTCTGGCGCTGGCCG
>CAIYFD010000272.1 GCA_903925425.1 uncultured Opitutia bacterium
CCAACGAGGCTTGGGCTCTGTGAGCTCTGTGCCTCTGTGGCAAAACATCCGATGATTGCGGCTTCCTGTAAAAACTGTCCGGGATCCCGACGGCTCGACACCCGGCCGATGTTATCCATGCTGTCCGAGGTTTACCCCGGTTCCGTTCGACCCCCAACCCCTGCTCCCTGTTTGCCATGAAAAAGCTACTGCTTGCCATTATGCTGGCCGGATTGGCCACGGCCGCGTCCGCCGCCGACAAGAAAATCGTCCTGATCGCCGGGGCGCCCAGCCATGGCGCGGGTGAGCACGAACACCGCGCCGGCCTGATGCTCCTCCAGAGCAGTCTCGCGGGTTACCCGGGAATCAAGGTCGAGCTCGTGAGTCTCACGGGCACCAACTGGGTGCCGGACGAGACGATCTTCAACGATGCCGCTGCCGTGATCATCTACAGCGACGGCGAACCCGGCCACCCGCTGCTGCGCGAGGACCGGCTGCAGAAAATGGGCGCGCTGGTCGCGAAGGGCATGGGCATCGGCTTCATGCATTACGCCACCGAGCCGTCGATCGCCAACGGCGAGAAGGAATTCATCGCCTGGACCGGCGGCGCCTTCGAGGTGAACTACTCGATCAACCCGATCTACCTCGGTGAGTTCAAGTCGCTGCCGCGCCACCCCGTCACCCGCGGCGTGAAGCCGTTTTCCACCACGGATGAGTGGTACTCGCACATCCGGTTCCGTGACGGCATGCAGGGCGTGACGCCCATCCTTTCGCTGGTTTTGCCGGAGACGGCGTTGAACCGGCCCGACGAGCCGCGCCTCGGCCTGCGCGAGGGCAATGCGGACGTCTGGGCGGCGGTCCGCCGGCGCGAACCGCAGACCGTCATGTGGGCGACGGAGCGCGCCGATGGCGGCCGCGGCTTCGGCTTCACCGGCGGTCATTACCACGCGAACTGGGCCAACGGCGACCAGCGCAAGCTGGTGCTCAACGCCATCCTCTGGGTGGCGGGTGTCGAGGTGCCGGCGAACGGCGTCGAGTCCAAGGTCACCCCCGCGATGATGCGGGCCAATCTCGATCCCAAGGGCGGCCGCGGCGGCGCGGCCCCGAATGCGCCGCTTTCCAGCATGACCGCGCTCTCCGCGCTGCCCCGGCAGAAAGTCACCGACGCCCGCCGGGCGCTGACCTACACGTCGCTGACCGATCCTTCCAAACTCCGCCAGAAAGCCGAGGAGCTCGCCGCCGCCAGCCTCGAGCTGGCACAGACTCGCGCCGCGCTCTTTGCCGACATCCAGTCCACCCCCGACCGTTTCACCGCCGAGCAGATCGCGACGTTGGTCCAGCAGATGGGACAGTAGGCGTCGGCCGCGCCGGTTAATGGTTATTCGTTAATGGTTGTTGGTTGCGTGATCGAGGTAGGGCGGACTCACCGAGTCCGCCTCACCTCGATCCTGACAACCAATAACCCGTAACCCAACTGACGCGCCAACGGCGCGTCAGTTGTAGAAGACCGCCTCGTTCGTCTGGAAGAGCGCGTGGGCGAGCTTGGTCCAGACGTCGAGGGGGTCGCGCGAGGTGAAGGCCTCGATGCCGGGCTCGGCCTGGAAGTTGCCCTTGCCGGTGGCAGCGCCGCGGGCGGCGCGGCCGGCGGCGGTGGCCTGCTGCTGGGCCGCGCGGCCCGCGCGGGTCACGGTTTGCTGCTGTTGGGGCGTCAGGGCGGGCCCGGCCGAGGAGGTGCCTCCCGGAGTGTTGCGCACAAAAGTGAGGCTCAGCTTCGTCTCCTCGTCGGTCGGCGGCCGTTGAAAGATGGCGAGGTAGAGCGTGCGCACGCGATCCTGGTCCGTCTTGTGGGCGAGGAACTCGGCGGAATGGGTCAGCTTGCGTGAGGTCTCGATCACGAGCGGGCTGTTCATCAGGAACAGTGCCTGCTGCGGGACGATGGTCTCGTAACGCTTGCCGGAAACGACGCTCGGGTTGGGCACATCGAACTGCGTGAGGATTTCCGCCGGGTTGGCGCGGTCGATGAAGGTGTAGACGGCGCGGCGGGTCGCGAACTCGCCGCTGCTGATCGGGACGGAGCGCCCGCCCATCTTCAGGTCGAGCGTGCCGGCGATCGCGAGGATCGAGTCGTGCACCGCCTCGAAGTCGAGGCGCCGCATGTTGTAGCGCCAGTGAAGCTTGTTGTCGGGATCGATGTCCGCGTACTTCGGGTTGGTCAGGCCGCTCTCCTGGTAGGTGCTGCTGAGCACAATCAGGCGGATGATCTTCTTGATCGACCAGCCGTCCTCGACGAAGCGGGAGGCGAGGTAGTCGACGAGTTCAGGATGCGTGGGCGTCGCCGACTGGTTGCCGAGGTCGTCGGGCGTGGGCACGAAGCCGGTGCCGAAGAGATGCTGCCAGACGCGGTTGACGAGGACGCGGCCGGTGAGCGGGTTGGTCGGACTGGTGATGTCGCGCGCGAGCTCGAGCCGGCCGCTGCCGAGAGTGTAGTTGGGCCGGTTGGGGCCGGAGAGGATGTCGAGGAAATGCCGCGGCACGACCTCGCCCTTGTTCTGGGCCTCGCCGCGGAGCAGGACGGGAGCGTTCGCCGGATTCGGTTTGTCGAGCAGCACGTTGGCGCGCGGGTAGGCGCCGGGATGGCTGAACTCGAGGTCGGTGAAGTCGGATTGCAGCTGCTGGATCTCGCGCTGCAGCTGCTGGCGCTTTTGGGCGTCGCTGACGACCGCGGTGCCGCGGCCGGGGGCGGCACCAGCCCGGCCCGGTGCGACGGGCGTGGCGCCCGGGGCGGAGTTTGTGCCCATCATCGAGTTCTCCATCGAGCCGCCCATGGTGTTGCCCATGGAGTTGTCGGCCATGCCGCCGCCCATGGCGTTGTTCGCGTCGGGCGCGGCGCTGACGCCCATCGAGGAATTCATCGCGATGGCTTGGGCGGCCTGCGCCGCCTGGGCGGCGGGTCGGGCGACCTGAGGCGTGAGGCCGGCGACACCGCGGGGCTCGACCGGTGCAGCTGGGGCGGCGGGTTGCGCTCCGGCGCGGGCGGCTCCGGGCTGGCCGGGCCCCACGGCGCCGCCGGCAGCTCCGCCGCGGGGTGCGGTCTGGCGCAGGGCCACTTGCTGCTGGTTGAGCTCAACGAGGCGCTCATTCATCTCGGCGAGCTTGGCGACGTACTCGGTGTGCTCCGGGGTGTCCGGGGCTGCCGCGAGGAGTGGCTCGCCCTGGATTGTGGCTGGCTGGACGCTGCTGGCGAAGATGCCGTAGAGCGAATAGTAGTCCTTCGTCGGGATGGGATCGAACTTGTGGTCGTGGCAACGGGCGCAGGTGACCGTCATCCCAAGGAAGCCCTTTGTGGTGACGTCGATCTGGTCGTTGATCTGGTCGTTCATGTTTCCGTCGAACTGGTTGCCCAGGGTGAGGAAGCCGAGCGCGGCGAGGGAGGAGCGGTCGGCGCCGTCGGGAATGACGAGAGTCGGCTCGTTAGCGCGGCCGCCGCGGCCGGGGGCGTTGGGCGGCGGGACATTGGCCCGGGCGGCATTTCCCGGGGCGTTGGCCCGGGCTCCGGCCCGGCCAGCGGCAGCCTGACCGGCCCGGCCGGCGGGCGCAGGTGGCTTGGGCGGCGAGATCAGAAGATCGGCCGCGAGCTGCTCCATGATGAACTGGTTATACGGCTTGTCTGCGTTGAAGGCGTTGATGACGTAGTCGCGGTAGGTCCAGGCGTAGGGATAACGCGCGTCATTGCGGTTCGGTGGGTCGCCCTTGGTGTCGGCGTAACGTGCGACATCAAGCCAGTAGCGGCCCCAGCGCTCGCCGTATTGCGGCGAGGCGAGCAGCCGGTCGACGACGTTGGCGAACGCAGCGGGCGACTTGTCGGCGAGGAAGGCCTGCACCTCCGCCTCGCTGGGCGGGAGGCCGATGAGGTCGAAGGTGACGCGGCGCAGCAGGGAACGTTTGTCGGCCGCGGGATTGGGCGCGATGCGAGCCGCTTCGAGCTTCTCGAGGATGAAATTGTCCACCGGGTTCTGCACCCAGACCGTGTTCTTCACGGCTGGCACTTCCGGTTTTTTTACCGGCTGAAAGGACCAATGCTGGCGGCCGACGCCGCCGTAAGTCGGTGAGCTGCCCTTGGCGGCGTTGTCGCGCGGATCGGGCGCGCCGCGGCGGACCCACTCGGTGAGGTCGGCGATTTGCTGATCGGTCAGGCGCTTGTCATCGGGCATTTGCAGCTCGGGATCCGTGTAGCGGATGGCGACGACGAGCAGGCTGTCGTCGGGTTTGCCCGGCACGACGACCTCGCCGCTGTTGCCG
>CAIYFD010000273.1 GCA_903925425.1 uncultured Opitutia bacterium
CCGCGCAACCGAGTTAACGGGCGGTTCTCATTCGAATCTCCACTGACCGCGCTCCGACCACTGCCTCTGCGGCCAACCCTTCCCAGAATCAGTGCACCACGATCGACTCCACACCAGGAGCGATCGGCGCGGGGGCGGCGGGATTCTTTTTCACCGCGGATTTCAGCGGGTACACAAAACGCTCGCCCTCGTAATTCCGGAAAGTCACTGCGTCGTCCGTGATCGATTCCACGTAGTCGGGATTCACCGGCACCTTGCCGCCGCCGCCGGGGGCATCGATCACGTACTGCGGCACCGCGTAGCCCGTGGTGTGGCCGCGGAGACCGCGGATGATCTCGAGGCCCTTGCGCACGTCGGCCTTGAAATGCGATCCGCCGGTGATCAGGTCCATCTGGTAGAGGTAATATGGCCGCACCCGCATGCGGAGCAGGCGGTGGACCAGCGCCTGCATGATCTCAACGTCGTCGTTGATGCCCTTGAGGAGGACACTCTGATTGCCGAGCGGCACGCCGGCAAAGGAGAGACGCTCGCACGCGGCCTGCAACTCGGCGGTGCACTCTTTCGGATGGTTGACGTGGATGCTCATCCAGATCGGGCCGTATTTCTTGAAGATGTCGGTCAGCGCCGGCGTGATCCGCTGCGGCAGGAAAACCGGGATGCGCGAACCGATCCGGATGAATTCCACGTGCGGAATCGCGCGGAGCCGGCTCAGCAAGTGCTCCAGCTTTTTATCGGACAGCAGCAGCGGGTCGCCGCCTGAGAGCAACACGTCGCGGATTTCCGGGTGCGATTCGATGTAACGCAGCGCACGTTCGTGCTCGGGATGGAAATTATAGTCCTGGGCGTTCGAGACCAGCCGGCTGCGCGTGCAGTAGCGGCAATAGGAGGCGCAGCGGTCGGTGACGAGAAACAGCACCCGGTCGGGATAGCGGTGCACCAGGCCCGGGACCGGCGAGTGGCCGTCCTCATTCAGGGAGTCGTCGTTCTCACCCTCCGAGATGATCATCTCGGCGGTCCGCGGAATCAGCTGCTTGCGGATGGGGCACTCCGGATCGTTGACGTCGATCAGGTTGAAAAAATAGGGCGTGATCGCGAGGGCCAGCTTCTGGTTGGCGAAGGCGCAGCCGGCCTTTTCATCGGCCGTCAGGGTCATGTACTGCTCCAGCTGCTCGACCGTCGTGAGCCGGTTCTTGAGCTGCCAAGCCCAGTCCTGCCAGTCCGCCGCCGGGATGTGCTGCCAATGGCCTTGGCCTTCAAACCAAACGGCGCGGTCTTCGGTGTACGACATTGAAAGAAGCGCAGAGATATCGGGGACCTTCCCCGTGTCAAATGGCCGTGCGGGTCCGGAATTGACCCGGAAGGCACCTGAAAGCTGATTGGAGGGCGGGTGATGGTCCCCGTAGCTCAAATGGATAGAGCAGTCGTTTCCTAAACGATAGATTCCGGTTCAATTCCGGACGGGGGCACCAATTCGGGAATATCCGGGAGGCGTTAATCATCGGACTGGGAAGGGCGGCTTGACCGGCGTCCCCGGCCCGGCACAAATTTGGGCAACCCCACGGACAACCCCTCCCCAACCGTGGTTTTCAACCCACCTTCCCGTCAAAGGTTACCCTGAAACACATATGACTACACGACACCTCATCCTTGGCTCCACGTTTCTCGCCGCACTCGCCAGCGGACAACTCGCCCTCGCCCAAGCACCGGCCGCGCCGGCTGCACCCGCGGTGGCTGCGAATCCCGCCGCCGGCATCATCGTGACCACGCTCAAGACCCAATGGGTCGGGGTCCGCGACAAGGTCGTAAATATTTGCGATATCGTTCCGGAGGAGAAACTGGACTTCAAGGCCACGCCAGACGTCCGCTCCTTCAAGGACCTGATCGTTCACATCGCCGGTGAGGGCTACACCATCCTGCGCCCCTTGGGCAGCGTCCCGGGTGTCACCCCGCCGACGAATATGGAACTCGCCGCCCTCACGACCAAGGCCGACCTGATGAAGGCGCTGCGCGACAGCTATGACTGGCAGGGCAAGTTGATCGACAGCCTCACCGAGGCCGCAGCCAACGAGATGGCCCCGGGCCGCGGCGGCGCGCCGGGCACGACCCCCAAGTGGAACGCCATCGTCAGCCTGATCGTCGATAACATGGATCACTACGGCAACCTCGTGACCTACGTGCGTCTCAACGGAATGGTTCCCCCCACGACCGCAGCCCGCGGCGCCGGCCGCGGTGGTCAAGGCCGCGGTGGTCCCGGTGGTGCTCCCGGCGGCCCTGGTGGCCCCGGCGCTGCGCCGGCTCCGGCCCCCGCCCCGAAGATGTAAGCAAACGGGCGCTTTTCCCGTTCTCTAATCCGGCCTCCCACCAAGGGGCCGGATTTTTATTGCCGCCAGCCCGCGCTAAAATGCGCGTTGACACCCCCCGGCCCGAACACACTGTCACCCCTCCTTTTCCGAATGAGCACCACCGAGACGACGACCCAGACCCCAACGCCCGCCGAGATCCCGTTCACACAGGTTCCGCAGGCGATGAACCGCTACATCACCGACACGGGCAAGATCCTGCCCCGCAAGTACACGCACCTCACGGCGCGTCACCAGCGCGCGATCACCAAGACGATCAAGCAGGGTCGCAATATGCTGCTCGCCCAATAAGGCGCCCCACCCATTCCCGGCCGGAGTCAACCGACTCCGGCCTTTTTTGTGCCCGGATCAGACGGAAGGTAGGGTTGGCTCGACGAGCCGACCGCAATCAATCGACATCCGATATCACGGCCGCCTCGTCGAGGCAGCCCTACCGTTCGGATCGATCCCCCCTCAGGCCGGCAGATCACCAAAAGCCACCGCGCGATTGCGGCCACCCGCCTTCGCCGCGTACAGCGCCCGGTCCGCGGCGGCGACGAATGCCCTCGTATCCTTCGCCTCGCTCGGACTCACCGCCACCCCGACGCTCATGGTGATATTGAGCAGCACGCCCGGGGCGGCCTCGAACGGCGTCGCCGCCATGATCCGGCACATGCGCCGGGCGACTTCCTTCGCCTGGGTCCGGTCCATTTCCATCAGGACAATCGCGAATTCCTCGCCACCAAAGCGCGTGGCCCGGTCGACCGAGCGGACCTCCGCCGTGAGCCGGCGGGCAGCCTCGCGGAGCACGACGTCACCCGCCTGGTGCCCATGGACATCGTTGACCCGCTTGAAGTGATCGAGGTCGACGATCAGCAACGCCACGGGGCGGCTAAAACGCACCGCGCGGTCGCACTCCTCCGCCAGAATCCGGTCAAACTCGCGGCGGTTGAGCAGCCCCGTGAGCTGATCCCGGGTCGCGAGCCGGCGCAGTTCGCCGAGCGTGTCGCCGAGCTTGAGGGCGTAGCGCAGGGACCGCTCCAGCACGCGCGGGGTGATCTCGCCCGTCACCAGGTAGTCGAGCGCCCCGGCATTCATCGCCTGGATATCGATGAGCTCCGACTGCTCGGCGGTGAGAAAAACGATCGGCGTCTGGCAGCCATTGGCCATCGCCTCGCGGATAAGCTCAAGCCCGTCGCGGCCGCCCAGTTGGTAGTCGAGCAGGCAGGCGGCGTAGCCCCCGGCCAGCAGGCGGGCGAGGCCGTCCTCGTAGGTCGGGGCCCAGTCGAGGATGAACTTCGAAGTCTTGAAGCGCTTGAAGTGCTCCTCCGCCATCCGCTGCTGCAGACGATCGTCGTCAATCAGGAGGATTTTCGGGGCCGCGTCACTCATGCGCGGGCCCTCTGGACACCGGCCGAGAGGTCGGCCGCCTTGGCGGCGAGCGCCGGGGCGATGCGGGTGCGGTCGCCCAGATTGTCGCGGATGCAATTCACGAGCGCGCTGCCCACCACCACGCCATCGGCCGCGGCGCCGACTTCGGCGACCTGCGCGCGGGTCGAGATGCCAAATCCGACCGCCACCGGGAGCGGCGAGTGCCGCCTGATGCGGGCCACGGCCGCCGGGATATCCTGCGCCACCTGATCGCGCACGCCGGTCACGCCCTCGCGCGAGACGTAGTAGATGAAACCGGTCGCGGCTGCGGCGATGACCTTCAGCCGGCTTTCGGGCGTGGTCGGAGCCACGATGAACACCGTATCGAGCCCGTGCTTCCGACAGGCCGTGATGAGTTCGCCGGCTTCCTCGGGTGGCAGGTCGAGCGTCAGGAGGGCATCCACCCCGGCGGCGCGCGCCGCCTGTACATAGGCGTCCACCCCCGGGGAGAACACGAGG
>CAIYFD010000274.1 GCA_903925425.1 uncultured Opitutia bacterium
CCAACTCGGCCGCGGGGCCAGCCACCGAAACGGGGGCGATCACCCCAAGGCGGTCTTGTCCGACAACCACCGCGGAGTTGGCTGACGGAGTGGAGGCGGGCTGGCCGGCGGCGATGGTCGCCAGTGCAAGAAGAAGGATCAGCAAACGCACGAGCGTTGTTTTCAAGTTTCTCCCGACGGCGCAAATTTATTTGCGGCACACCAACGCCGGCGCCTCTCTCATGGCGCCATGGATCTCGCCCCGCTCACCATCCGCCTGCAGGCCCGCCAGGATCTGGCCGCGGCCGAGGTCGCGGCGGCGGCCACCGCCCTCGCCAGCCCGGCCGTGCCGGACACGGACAAGGCGGCCTTCCTCACTGCGCTGGCGGACAAGGGCGAGACGGTCGGTGAGGTCGCGGCTTTTGCCGTGGCCTTCCGCGGGATGGCCGTGAACCCCGGCGTGGAGGCCTGGGCGTCCCGGGCGATCGACGTCGTCGGCACCGGCGGCGACCACGCGGGCGGCTTTAATATCTCCAGTCTCGTGGTGCTCACGCTCGCCAGCGCCGGCGTACCGGTGATGAAGCATGGCAACCGCGGGATCACCTCCAAGTGCGGCAGCGCCGACCTCCTCGCCGGCCTGGGGGTCAACCTGCAGGCGCCGCCCGAAAAGCTCCGGCAGGCCCTGACCGAGCTGGGTTACGCCTTCTTCTTCGCGCCGGCCTATCACCCGGCTTTCAAGCATATCGCGCCGGTCCGCAAGCAGCTCGCCGAGCAAGGGCGCCGCACGGTGTTCAACATCCTCGGCCCGCTCATCAATCCGGGCCGACCGGCCCATGTGCTGCTGGGCGTCTTCGCCGAGGCGTGGGTGCCGCGCCTCGCTGGCGCACTCGACCAGCTGGGCATCGAGGCCGGTCTCGCCGCCCACGGCATCATCGCCGCGGGCCGCGGCATCGACGAACTCACGACCGCCACGGTGAACCAGGTGCGCGGCAGCGGCCGCCTCGCGGCCATCGACGGCCAATGGAAGGCGGAGGATTTCGGCCTGACTGCGGCGCCGTTCGAGGACCTGCTCGGCGGCAATCTCGCGACCAACCTCGCCATCGTGGAGGCGATCCTCGCCGGACGCGGACCGGCGGGCTTGGTCGACACCATCGTGCTGAACGCGGCGACCGGACTGTGGATCACCGGAAAGGTTCCCACGGTGCGCGACGGCCTCGGGCTGGCCCGCGAAAAACTGCTCGGCGGCGCGGTCCGGGCCAAGATCGCCGCGACTCGCGAATTTTTCGCGCCCGCATGAAGCGTCAATATTTCGGCACCGATGGTGTCCGCGGCCCGTACGGCGGGCCCGTGCTGACGGATGCCTTCGCCGAGCGCCTCGGTTTTGCCGCCGGCAAATTCCTGCTCGCGCAGTCCCCGGAGCGCCGGCGTGTCTTCCTCGGGCGCGACACTCGCGCCTCGGGGCCGGCGTTGCTCGAGGCGGTCGCCCGGGGCATGGCCGCCGCGGGCATGGCCCCGGTTTCCCTGGATGTGCTGCCCACGCCGGCCGTGGCCCTCGCGGTGGCGCAAAACTACGCCGGTCCCGGTGTGATGATCACGGCGTCGCACAATCCGGCCGAGGACAACGGCATCAAGTTCTTCCTCCCGAGCGGCCTCAAACTCTCCGATGCGGAGGAGCTGGCGATCGAGGCAATCCTGCCGACGGCGCCCGCAACCGCGCCGGCCGTGGTCCTCCCTCATTTGGATTTTGCCGCCGATTACCGCGCGGCGGTCGGCCGCCTGTTCCCTCCCGGGGCGCTCGCGGGCTGGCGGATCGCGCTCGACACGGCCCACGGTGCCACCGTGGGCACCAGCCCCGCCGTGCTGCGCGGCTTCGGCGCCGCAGTGACGCTGCTCGGCGGCGCGCCCGACGGGCGCAACATCAACGCCGGGGTCGGCAGCGAGCATCCCGAGGCACTCGTGGCGCTGGTATGCCAGGGCGGCTTCCGGCTCGGGGTGGCACACGACGGCGACGGCGACCGTTGCGTGCTGTGCGACGAGACCGGCGCGCTGCTGGACGGTGACGAGATCCTGACGATCCTCGCGCTCCACGCGTTGCGGGCGGAAAAACTGAAGGCCCGCACCCTCGTGGTGACCGAGCAAAGCAATCTCGGGGTCGATGCGGCCATCGCCATGGCGGGCGGGCGAGTCTGCCGCACACCGGTCGGCGACCGTTACGTGATGGAGCGGATGCGGTCGGAGGGTGCGACCCTCGGCGGCGAATCCTCCGGGCACGTGATCTGTGCCGACGTGGCGGCGAGCGGCGATGGCCTCGTCGCGGCGCTCATGGTCATCGCCGTCATGCGGGAGACCGGCCGGCCGCTCTCCGAGCTCCGGCAACAATTGCGCAAGTTTCCGCAGCGCAGCTCAGCCCTGAAGGTGCAGGAAAAGATTCCGCTCGAGAACGTGACCGCCCTGCGGGACACGATCGTCGCGCTGGAGCGGGAACTTGGCGCGGAGGGCAGGGTACTGGTCCGCTACTCGGGAACCGAGCCCAAGCTGCGCCTGCTCGTCGAAGGGCCCTCCGACTCGATCGTGGACGCGGCGCTCGCCCGACTGGAAACGGCGGCACGGTCCGGCCTGCAGGTGGTTTGACCGTCCGCGATCATCCCGGATTTTTTGGCAGACCAAGACGCGAAGCGCGCCACCTCCGGAGGAGGTTAGGCCCGGGGAGACCTCCGCAGCCTTTGCCTTGGCCGCGCCGCGGACTTCTCGGCGTGAAATATCCCACCGCTCTCCGGCATTGACGGACTAGGCCCGGCGCCTTTCGCTGCGCAAAACCATGGCCGACGTTCCTGTTTTTGCCCTCCCGCTCCGGCAACAGAAACTCCTGGAGAACGCCCGGGCCGCGCTCGGAATCGGCAATCATGTTTACGCGCTCGATGCCACCACCCAGATCCTGAAGGCCACGCCGGGCTGCGTCGAAGTCCGCCGGGTCCATCGCCGCGCCCAGCTGCTCCAATTCGAGGAACACAACCGCATCATTGCCAAGGCGGTCGGCGGGCTGTCATCCACGCCATTCATCTTCTCGAGCGTCACGAAGGATCCCCTCCGGGCCCTCTCGAGCGCCGAGCGCATCCTCTCCGCCGATCCCACCAGCTGCTCGGCCCTCAAGATGCTGGCCGAGGCGGCGGAAGAGCTGGAAATGACGGAGACGGCGATTTTCGCCCGGGAAGCCGTGCAGGAGCTCGAACCCGACGACACCGAGAACCTGCGCGCGCTCGCCCAGGCGCGGCTGAAGATCGGGCGGCCCACGGAGGCGCTGGCGGCCGCGGACGAACTGATTCGCCTGAAACCCCTCGACGCCGGCGCCCAGGACCTGATGCGCCATGCGGCCATCGCCCAGAGCCAGCCGGTCCCGGAACGCGCCGCGGCCCCGCCGGCTCCCGCCGATCCGCTAGATCTCGCCCGCGAAGAACTCGCCCACCATCTCCCGCTCGTCGAGGCCGAGCCCGATCACTTGCCCCACTACCGCGCCATCATCACCGCCTGCCGCGAGCTCGGCCGGCCGGGCGATGCCTTGGCGTGGATCCGTCGCGCGCGCGCCCGGCCGACCGGCGTGACCGATGCCGGCCTGGCCCGGATCGAGGCCGAGATCGAGGGGGAAGTCCTCGAGCTCCAGCTGAAGTCCGCCAAGAGCGCACTCCTCGGTTCACCCAACGACGAGCAGGTGCAGGCCCACGTGGAGTCGGCCCAGCGCGAGCTCGCCTCCTTCCGGCTCTTCGAGGCAAAACGGAACTGCGATCTCAGCCCGCACGATCACGTCATGCGGCTGAAACTCGCCCAAGCCTACCTTGACTCCAGTCGGGCAGACGCGGCCCTCGGTCATTTCCGGGAGGCGCTGGCGGCGCCGGAGCAACGGGTGGCCGCCCTGATCGGCATGGGCCGGGCCCACCGCGCGCGGCGCGAGTTCGAGGCGGCCGTCGCCCAGTTCATCCTCGCCAAGGCGGACCTGCCAAAAATGGACGAGCGCAAGAAGCTCGTGATCTACTCGCTCGGTGAATGCTACGATGCCCTCGGCCGCGAGGCCGAGGCGATCGCGGAGTACAAGGCGATCTACAACGACGACATCGATTTTCGCGAAGTCACCGCCAAGATCAACGAGTACTTCAATCGGAAGATCGCCGGGAAGAAATGACTTTGGTTATTGGTTATCGGTGATTCGGTATAGGGATCGGTTCGAACCCA
>CAIYFD010000275.1 GCA_903925425.1 uncultured Opitutia bacterium
GGCCAAGGCCTATCTGGACGAAAAAAGTGTCGCGACGATCGGAGTGCAAATGATGTGGAAGGATTACGCGGGCTATCCCGAATACCCACAGTGCCATCCGCCTTTCGAACATGCCGTCTCGGTGGTGGACCTGCTTTTCCATGCCGGCCCGCAGAGCGCGCACCAAAT
The DNA here is from genome assembly GCA_903925425.1 of uncultured Opitutia bacterium. Classification (GTDB taxonomy): domain Bacteria; phylum Verrucomicrobiota; class Verrucomicrobiia; order Opitutales; family Opitutaceae; genus CAIYFD01. The sequence goes on from CAIYFD010000275.1 coordinate 169, forward strand.
CTGGGGTTGGCGCGAATCCCCGCACCGGGAGCCATGAGCTACAACTCACACCGGCCGCTGGCCAGCTACTCGTTCCTGGAGCTGGTGGCGCGCAGTCTCGCCTCCCTGCTGTACTACGGCTGGTACCTGGCGATCTACCTCTGCTGGTTTCTCCCGCGCAGTTGGTTGGTGCGCCGTCTCCCGGCGCCCGAGTTCGATCTATATGCGAAACATTATTATACCCGTCCGGAATTCGCCTATTTCAAGGCGGACGAAGGACTATGTTTCCGCAGCCGGATGGGAACGCTGCCCGCACCCAGCCTCGAGATCGGATATGAGGATGGACGGCTTTCCTCCTATCATACCGGCAACCATGTTTTTGACCTCGGCCTGGAATACGACGCCGCCGTCGTCGGCAAGAGCCCTCTTTTCCCGCACTACCGCCGTATTGTTTCCGGCAGTTTCGATCGCATGCCATTGGGCTCGGGATCACTGGGCAGCGTCGTCGCGATCCATGTTCTGGATCATGTCGCCGATCTCGATGCGGCGCTGGCCGAAACGGCGCGAGTGCTCCGACCGGGCGGCGAATTCTTGTTTTCCCTTTTCAGCGTCCGGGCACCAGCGGTGCTTGGGCACCGGCGGCTCGCATCACAAAATCTCTATAATTTTCTAGAGCGTCCCGCGTGGGAGCAGTCGCTCGCCAAGCACGGCTTCGAATTGATCATCTACCGCGAGTTCACGTTCTCACCCATTTTTCTACGGATTTATTTTCTCGGGTTGCGGGGTCTAATCCCACATGATCGCTCCCTCCTCTTCCGGCTTCTAGATGACTATGCTCCGCTACTCGGTCGCGGCCTCCGGGCCGGGCTAATACACATGACCAAAACAATTTACCGGCCCGTCTACGACCACGCGCCGGTATCGGCTCGGGGTTGTAATTGTTTTCTGGTCGCCCGCAGGAGACGCTTGGCTTGAAAATCGGTTTCTACGGCAACGCCAACAACTATTCCTTCATGCTGGCCCGGGCGATTCAAAGGCTCGGACACGAGGTGGATTTCATTGTGGCTAGTCGCGAGCGGCTGCACCGCCCCGAGCATCGCTACTCACACGTCTCGTTTCCCTATCCCGAATGGATCCTCGATGCCAGTCACCGTTTTCGCTGGCATTGCCTAATTCCCGGCCTCGGACGGTCGACCGTGCTGGATCGCTTAAACGCCTGTGATGCCGTGATCCTCAATGAAGAGGGACCTGCCCTTGCCGCGCACCTGACAGTACCATATGGCGTTCTTCTAACCGGCTCAGATATCGAGGTGTTCGCCAACCCCGAACTCGCGGACACCCTAAAGGCTCAGGCTTTCGATCACCCGCGCTGGGTACGCGAACTTACCCGTCGCGCAGTACCGACTTCAATCATAGCAAGAAAGTTGGTCGAGCCGCAGCGCGCTGGGATTCGTTCGGCCCTCTTTGTTGCATTTCTTCCGCGTGGTCTCGTGCCAACAGCAGACCGGCTGCTCAAGGAGATCGGCGTCGGCGTCACCCAGAGGCTTGAATTGCAGTTCACAGACTGCGAACTAGCACCATTTGTCACACCCCCTTCCAGAGCAGTGGTTCGAATTTTTTCAGCCACCCGTCTGACTTGGATAGACCGCCAAGCGGAGGGCCTGGTAGCGCTAGATCTCAAAGGCTCGGATGTGATGCTTCGCGGACTGGCAAAATTCATCCGTGAATCTGGTGCTCCAATTGAAATTCACCTAGTCCGGAAGGGACGGCATGCGGACGAGTCAATAGCGTTGGCCGCTGAACTCGGTCTTGCGCCCCACATCACTTGGCACGACGAAATGAGCCAAATAGATTTGCTGCGTCATTTTCAACAGGCGGACATCGTGTTAGAGCAGTTCGGTTCGAGCGTCGTGGGCATCGCCGGCCTCGACGCCATGGCGACTGGCCGGCCGTTAATCGCCCACGGCCGGCCGGAGATTTTCGAACCCTTGATCGGAGAAACATCGCCGATTTGCCAGGCCCGCACATCTGAAGAAATCGTCAACCAACTAAAGCGACTAGTACCGTCGCCCGCAGAGCGGGCCCGAGTTGGCGCCGCCAGTAGGCGGTACGTCGAACTTCATTTTTCCGCTGACTCCGCCGCGGCCGCTTGCCTTGCGCGCATGAATCCTAGAACAGCGTCGAGATGAACCTTGGGACGAAAGACGTGCCGCGTCTAGTTATTCACCTGCCTGTCTTGCTGATAGGCGGAGCCGCTATATTCGCCACGGCCCTGTATCTCGCCGGTGTCCGCGGAGGCTTCGATTTCACGGACGAGGGCTTCTATTACTTAAGCTTCGCGCATCCGGAGTACGTCTCGGATAGCCAGTCGTCATTTTATTTTTTTGGGTCGAAGATCTTTGCCCTTCTCGGGCACAGCATCGTGGCCATGCGGGTAGCAACGCTGGCCGCGGTCGGGGGTGGGACTATGGTCTTCTTGCGCGGGTTTCGAAGCTACACCACTCGATTCGCTCCGGATCTTTTTTCCGAAAGCGAACACCGTTGGCTCGGCGGCGTGGCCGCGCTGATCGCGGCCTTGCTGGGTTTCGCCATCTCACCTGCGGCGCTTTCCTATAATTTCCAAAACGCGTTCTGTCTACTGGCTGCATGCGGGCTTTTATTAAGCGCCTGCGCCCACCCCCCTTCCGCGGGATGGCTCGACCTGCGCTCACTGCCGGCGCTGGCCGGCTTTGGCGCATTGGCGGGGCTGGATTTCTTCATCAAGTTCAGCACGAGCGTTCCATTGGCCGGCGGCGGGCTTGGGTTCTTCCTTCTCTTTAGCACGCAGACCAAGCGTCAAAAGATTGTCTTGGTCGGTATCCTCGCACTATGCCTCGCGGTGCCGGCCGGGGTCTATTTCACTTGGGTGCAAAACTGGACTCACTGGCGGGAAGGCATCGCCGGCACGCTCGGTGCGTTGGTGGAAGGCGGGTACGCCACAACCGTGAGCCAGCGATATGCGCAGGAAATAATCGCGGTTGCCCTCCCAACGCTCCGGAATTTTGCGCCGGCCTGGGTCGTGGCCGTGCCTGCGATGCTCATCGTGCCGGGTTTGCGGAAATGGCCGAAGGCCCAGGCTGTGGTCGCCGCCCTCGGAGGGTTTTGGACCCTCGGACATCTTGCTTGGTTGATTGATGAGATGGACTACCTCCGCCGGCTCGATCTGGAGTTTTTTATCGGCTCACTGGGGTTGCTGCTCGTGCTGGCGATCGGATCGCATCTGGCGGGCCGCAACGCCGCCCGGCCGGCGTACTCGCGTGCAAGATTGGCGGCCTTGGGACTCCTCCTCCTGCTCCTGCCCTACCTCGGCGCGTTCGGCACCTCGAACAACATCAACACCAATGCCCATTACCAACTGGCGCCTTGGCTCGTGCTGGCGGCCCTGCTGCTCGCGGAAATCGATCGCGTCTGGGGCACGCTCTGGCCCAGCCGGGTGGGATTGCTTCTGCTGTCGGCCATGACCGCCGCCCAGTTTTACCAAGGCTATTGGGTGCAGCCCTATCGGATGGGCGGCAACCGCAGCGCACAGACGGCGGCAACTTCGATCGGGGAACCGGCTTCGATCCTGCAGCTGACCCCGACCACCCATGAGTTCATCACCTCGAGCCGGCGCATTCTGCAGGAGCACGGCTTCAAGCCCGGGGACGATCTCCTCGTCTTCTTCGATTTGCCGGGGTTTGTCTTTGCGATGGGCGGGGCCTCGCCCGGTCACCCATGGTATTTTGCCGGCGACAACCACTCGCTCGACCTCGATGCCATGCGGCTGACGTTCATCGCGCCCGACCGGCGCCGGCGGGCCTTTATCGTGCGCAACGGCCTCGACCCGGATTGGAACGACTTCCTGCCCCGGCTGCGCACCACCGGCCTGAAGTTTCCGGAGGACTACCGTTTGCTGACGCCGCCGGAAATGGTGTCGCCCTTCACCCGCGTGCCGTTCCAGATCTGGGCCCCGAAAACCCGGCTGCCGTTGCCCTGACGAACCCCATTTTGATGTCTTTCCCTGAGCAAAGCGCGAACGCGCACCATCTTGAAACCATGCGGGCCCATTTCGATGCGGCCCCCACGGAGTCCAATGGCGCGGCCCGGCATTACCGTTCCCTGCTCGCGCATTACTTCAACCATCTGATCCCGGCCAATGCCAGCGTGCTCGAGGTCGGATGCGGCTCGGGTGAACTGCTCGCCCAACTCAGGTGCGGCGCCAAGGCCGGGGTTGACCTGTCGGAAAGGCGGATCGCGGCCGCCCGCCGGCGTTTGCCCGGGGCGCAATTATTCGTGCAGGCCGGAGAGACCCTGCAAATCGAGGGCACGTTCGACTATGTCATCCTGTCCGAAACCCTGAATTTCGCGGCGGATGTCCAGCAGCTCCTGAACGCTCTCCAACGGGTGTCCCACCCGGAAACGCGGCTGATCGCCAACTTCCACTCGTCGCTCTGGCGCCCCATGTTCGCCGTGGCCGAGACCTTGGGCATCCGCCGGCCGAGCCCCCTCAGCAATTGGCTCGCGACGTCAGACGTCCATAACCTGCTGCGGCTCTCCGGCTGGCAATGCATCACGACCCAGTCGCGCATTCTGATTCCCGTTCCACTCCTCGGACTGGACCGGCTGTGCAATCGCTGGCTCGCCCCTTTGCTTCCCTCGTTCTGCCTGACGGTCTTCACGGTCGCGCGCCTGGCGCGATTGCCGGCCTCAACCCCGAGGCCAAGCGTTTCGATCATCATTCCAGCCCGCAACGAGGCCGGCAACATCGCCGCCGCCGTCGCGCGCACCCCGGAAATGGGTTCCGGCACCGAGCTGATCTTTGTCGAGGGTCACTCCAAGGACCCGACTTGGGCGGAAATCCAGCGGGTCGCCGCCGCCAATCCCGCCCGTCAGATCAAGTGCCTCCAGCAAACCGGGCGGGGCAAGGGCGATGCGGTGCGCCTGGGCTTTGCCGCGGCGTCGGGCGATATCCTCATGATCCTCGATGCCGACCTGACCATGCCGCCCGAGGAGCTGCCGAAGTTCTACGAGGCGGTGGCTTCGGGTCGCGCGGAGTTCGTCAATGGCTGCCGCTTGATCTATCCGATGGAGGATAAGGCCATGCAGTTCCTCAATCTCTGCGCCAACAAGGCCTTTGGCCTGATCTTCAGCTGGCTGCTGGGTCAACCGGTCAAGGACACGCTCTGCGGCACGAAGGTTCTCAGCCGGGCGCATTATGAGCAAATCGCCGCCAACCGGGGGTACTTCGGCACCTTCGATCCCTTCGGCGACTTCGACCTGCTTTTTGGCGCCGCCAAGCTCAACCTCCAGGTGGCCGATCTGCCGATCCGCTATCGGGAGCGCACCTACGGCACCACCAATATCCAACGCTGGAGTCACGGTTGGTTGCTGCTCCGCATGGTCCTGTTTGCCGCGAGGAAACTGAAGTTCGTGTAAGTGCCGGACCGATCCGCTTCATGGAACCTGTACCCGCGCCCATGCATCCCCTCCTCGGGGGCCTTGACCGGGAGGCGGCTTACTTCAACGACCTGCCACTCTGGAAGCGAACCGGTCGCGTCTGGGGTCAGGCCATGGCATCACCGACCTTTGAGCGTTGGCTGTACCTGCGCGCCCACCAACTCGGACTGATGGGCCGGGCCGAACGCCGTTTCCTCGAGCGCTTCATCCGGCCCGGGATGAGGATTCTGGATGTGGGCAGCAATCTCGGCCTGTACTCGATCCTGATGGCGCGCCTGACCGGACCCGGTGGGAGCGTTCTGTGCTTCGAGCCGGACCCGGTGCTTTGCGGGACCTTGCGCCTGAACCAGCGCTTGAATCACCTCGCCAACCTAGAGGTGCACGAGCTCGCCGTCGGCTCGGCGGCGGCGGAACTGGTGCTGCACCGCTCGATTGTGAACTCGGGAGACAACCACTTAGGCCGGGCGGACAGCGCGCTTTTCCGGCGTTCGGTCACCGCCCGGGTGGTGCGCCTGGATGAGCAGATGCCCGGTCTCGCCTTCGACTTCATCAAGATCGATGTCCAGGGCTGGGAACTCGAGGCCATGCAGGCAATGACCGGAATCCTCCGGGCCAATCCGCAGGTCTCGGTCCTTTTCGAGTTCTCCCAGATCGGACGCGCCCGCGCCGGCCACTCGGGCGAGGACTTGATCGCTTTCCTGCGGGCCCATGGATTCCGGATCTTTGATCCGGCCAACAGCCGGGAGCTCGACGACCCGGCCATCGGCCATCTGGCCAAGCGGCTTGCTGCCGCCGGCTACACCAATCTGCTTGCCGCCCGCCAGCCGCCGCACCCGGGTCCATGAGCGCGTTTTCAAACAAGGGCCTCATTTGCCTGCAGGTCGCACTCGGGACAGTCGCCGGCATCAGCCTGCTACTGTTCCTCCACAACCACGCGCTCAATCTGCTCCCCAGCATCTGGGAGGACATCGAGCCGGCCGCGATCTCGGTCGACCAGTCCGGGCCCTTCACCACCTACCGCTTCGCCTTCAATGGCAGCACCCCGGACGGTCCCCATGCGAGCCTCAGCCGGACCAAGCTGACCGAGGACGGGGTGGTGCTCGCCGGACTGCCGATAACCGCGGACGTCGCCCGCGGGGCCGGCCACGGCAACTGGGCCCACGAGCCCGGACAAATCGTTTTCTCCACCCCCGACGGAAGCGATGCGCGCAGCAACGGCCGCACCTACACGGTCGAGTACCCGCTTTTTTATCAACGCTGGCTGGGTCATGCCGCGACCGCCGGGTTCCTCCTGTCCGTCGCCGGACTCTATTGGCAGGGGCGCGGTCCGCGGGGCGCACCCCTGCCGTCCCCCGCCCCGCGCCGTTGGCACCTGCACCTCGCGGGCGCCACCCTGCTTTTTTTCGCCGGGCTTTATTGCTCCACCGGCACCCTCACGCCCTACGCCAACACCTCGATCCCTCACGTCGCCAAGGGCACCGGCTACCTCTACAATCCCGATCACATCCACTTCCAGGCGCTCTTCAATTTCATGGACGGCCGCGACCGCTCCACCTGGGACAACGCCCTCTTCCTGCGCCGGATCCTCTACAACGTGATGGCCTATCCTTTCATGAAGGTCGCCGGCTGGGAGGTCGGCGGTACGATCGCCAGCCTCACCTTCAACGTCGCGGCGTTCGTGATCTTCGTGCGCGCTCTCCGGCGGCGGGTGGGTGAAACCGGGGCGATCTTCACGGCCTGGATCCTGGCGCTCTACCCCGGCGCAGGCTACTGGGGCGGACTTCCCTACCAGCATGCCCTGATCGTTCCGGGCAGTCTGATCCTGATGTTGGTGCTGGTTTCACTGGCTGAGGATTCCGGCTGGCGGCCGGTCATCCTCGGCTCGGTCCTCCTGGGCCTCGCCAACCTCGGCTACGAGTTCTTCATGTTCTTTCTGCCCGCCTCACTGCTGCTGCTGGTCTGGCAGCGTCGCTGGCTCGCCGCCATCGTTTCCGTTTTCCTCCAGGCCTTGCCGCTCGTCCTCTGGATCCTGATTCTGAAATACGGTTTCGCTCAGTCCATGGGAAACAGTAACTCCGCTTCCTTCGGGGCGATCGCCGGCTCCTACCTCAACATCGGGGATCCCGCCCGCTGGCGGGCGATCCTGGAGCTGGCCCCCGAGGTGGGCTACAATCTTTTCTTCGGCGCCAACTTCCTCTTCCTCCCAGCCTTGTTCCTCGCCGTCGTCGCGCTGAACGCCGTGACGTCTCGGATCCGACTGCATCCGGCGGAACTGACTCTCCTTCTCGCCGGGCTCGCGCTGTTTCTCTTCAACAATCTCGCCCCGGAGTACATCTCCCCTTGGCAACTGCGCGGCACGTGGATCGCCCGGATCTACCAACCCGTCTTTCCGGCCTTCCTCTGGTTCATGGCGCGCTGGTGGCAGCATCTTCCCGCGCTGGGCCGGTGGACGCGCGCAGCCCTCTACTCGCCGGTCCTGCTGGCTCTGGGTGGCAATGCCCTGATCGTGTTCGGCCCGATCCTCGACAACCCGTACGGACTGTCCGAGGTCGCGTTCTACCGATTCTACGACCACGCCAACCACGCCAACTACGCCGCCAATCTTCTCAGATTCGGCCGGCGGCCGCTGGGTTTTCCGGCGCCCACGAATAACCCATGAACGTAATCCGGAGAAATGCCCCGGCCGTGCTGTGGCTACTCGCGAGTCTCGCCTTGCTGGTGGTCGCCGCCGCCAATGTCAGCTCGGCTTTCATCTTCCCGCTCGAGCTGGAAGCCCGCGAGGGCACGTCGTGGCTCCACGTGCTGACGCTCCAGGCAGGCATCCCGCTCTACGACCACACCCGAGTGGCGTACCTCAACATGAACCACGGCCCGATGGACTCGATTCTCAAGTCCTGGATCTATGACCTGCTGCCGTTTCTCACCCCGGCCATGGTGACACGGATCTTCGTCCTGCTCTTGCCGTTTGGCCTCTTCCTCGCGCTGCACCGGGCCTTGCGCAGCCACTGGGTGGTGGCAGTGGCCTGCGCCGGAACCCTGTACCTTTTCCTGCTCGGGCTCGCTCCGCCGCATTTCCTGATCGGCCGGTCGGACCCCGCCGCGCTTTTCTTCCTCGCGCTGACGCTTGTGGCCGGTGACGCCGCGGTCAGGTGCACCGCGGGCTGGGGCGGACGTCTGGGGCGCGTGGCCCTCGTCGGCGTGCTCGCCGCCGTTGTCTTTCTCCTCAACTGGAGGTTCCTGCCGGTCCTGGGGCTCGTCGCCATCGGCTGGACCGTGGAGGGTATCGTCGCCCATGGCGGACGCAGGATCACGTGGATCGCCCTGAACGCTGGCGGTTTCATCACGGCCTTTTTCATCACCTTCCTCGTTTTCCTGTTCACCGTTTTTCACGGCGATTTCCCGCTCTATTTCAGCCATTTTTTTGGATTCTTCCTACCCGACAGCGGCTGGGGCGCGGGCCGAGGTGCGGCCTACGCCATTTTCCCGGCGGAAATACGGCCGGAACTCTGGCCGATGCACGTCCTTCTGGCCGTGCTGCTCTGCCTCATGCCGCTACTGCCGGCCGCCCGCATCCGTCGCTGGGTGCACCTCGGCGTCTGGCTTCCGCTTCTCGCCGGGATTTGGGGGGTGGTGACCATGGCTTATTATCTGAATCAATCGGGAGGCGGCATCTATTATCTGGCTCCGTTCTACGTCGTGGCCGCCTGGTATCTCGCGCGGGTGGTCGACTGGAGTGCGTTTCGTTCCCCCGCATTCAGGATCGCCCTGCTGCTTTGCTTGATCGGCACGGTCCCTTGGGTCGCCGATTGGCGCCAGGCCCGGTTGCTGCACGATACGATAACACCAGCCCGCGCCTTCCTGACCGAGGCCCGGCGGTTGACCGGTGGCCGCCCGATCCACAGCGAGGATCTCTACCTGTTCAAGACCCGCTATACCGGTGAAACGATCGACATGGGAGACATCGTCGAGCGGGCGATCCCCGGGGGCTACTACGGCGACGAATTCGAGGAAACGGCACGGCGCTATTTCGATCACCTGAAAAACAACCCTCCGGAATTCGTGATCCTCGGCCTCAGCATCCGCATCGCAAGCCCGACCCTGACGAAGCTGATTGATGACTCGTATGTGGAAATTCTCCGCGCGCCGCCCCACCTGTTTGGAAACCAAGGAGGATGCGCCGCCCTGTACCAATACCGCGGGAAAAAAGAGATCCCCAAAAACGTACCCTAGTGAAGTTTGCCGCGTACCTGGATGGCCTCCGACCTGATCGCCTCGGGCGGACTGGGAGTCACCGGGTCTTCCATGGTCCCGCAAGCGCTGCGACGTAATGGCGGGAGCCGAAACCGTTCTGCCTTGGCTCACCGGGAGCCGGATCTGCCGCGATTATGCCCCTGCGCGGAGCACGGAGGCATTGGAGCCACAAATCGCACCGATGGTTTTCGCGTTGCCCCAAAATATGGGGCCCCGTCAGCTGATTCGTGCCCCCCGTTTCCATGACCAGACCCATCCTTAAGAAAACGGGCGTCGTTGACGTCGGCCTGGGCCGGAACGTCACCATCGTCCAGCCCTCGAACCTCTACGGCTGCCAGCTCGGCGATGACGTCTTCGTCGGGCCGTTTGTGGAAATCCAGAAGGATGTGACCGTCGGCAACCGCACCCGCATCCAGTCGCACAGCTTTGTCTGCGAACTCGTGACCATCGGCGACGACTGCTTCGTCGGTCACGGGGTCATGTTCATCAACGACACCTTCGCGACCGGCGGGCCCGCCCGGGGCAAACGGAAACTCTGGAAATCAACGACGGTCGGCGACCGCGTCTCCATCGGATCCAACGCCACGATCCTCCCGGTCCGCATCTGCGACGACGTGGTCATCGGCGCCGGCGCGGTCGTAACGAAGGACATCACCAAGCCCGGCATCTATGCCGGCAACCCCGCACGCTGGCGGCGCGATTCCATGCCCGCCAAACGCGCGGTTTCACGCTCCCCGCGGACGGCCAAGCCGGCCCGAACCTCGACCGCATCCTGATGCGGGAAGGTTGGCGGGCTGCGATCACTGCCCCGACAGGCCGACGGAAGACGGGTACCAAAGGCTGCAAACCTGCACCATAGCCTGCAGCAGCACAAAAACTACGAGGCCGGCGGTCGCCCAGCGGCGGCGCCCGAGCGGTTCTAGCGCAGCAAAGGTCAGAAGCGAAAAGCTCCAGACCGCTGGCACGATCAGACGCGGCAGCCAGTAGCCCCAGTCGTAGGCGTGATGCAGGTAGGGCAGCATACCCGCGATCGGGAAAAACCAGCCGCAGGAAAGCGCACCGACCAGCAGCGCAGGCGCTGGGGGCAGCAGGCGCGGAACGGCCGCTCCGCCGGCCACCCGGACAAGAAAGCAGGCGAGGCACCCCGCCGCCCCGAAGAAAAACGGCAGGCCAAGCCAAACTGCGATCAGCGCGTAATTTTGCCGCTCCTCCGGCCGCTTCGAGTAGACCCGGCCGGTCGAGACATCGGTCACATCGAGCACATCCGTGAATGTCCCAAGATAAAGCAGCGCGGGATAGCTGAAATCGTTGTTCCGGAGCAGAAAGTGATCGGTCGTGTCGTCGTTCGTGCGATTCCAATAACCCGGCGCGCCAAAAATCCGATAGTCCCCCGGCTTCGGCAACAGGAGGCTGGACCATGTCATCTCGCCCGTGCCACGCCACATGATGATATGCCGGGGCTTCTCTTCGGCCACTGCCCGGCTGGCGGCCCAAGCGATGGCGCCTCCGACCAGAAGCGGACCGACGGCCGCATACAGGATCAGGCGGCCGGCTTCCCGCGCGCGGAGTTCTCCCCGCCGCCACAGGAGGCCGACCGCAAGGATCAGCGCCCCGGGCAGAAAGATGAATGTCAGCTTTCCCAGGTTGCCCACGATCAGGGCCAGCCCGGCGCCGGCCAGCAGCCAGCCGTGGCGCGGGCCATCCCGGGTTTCCAGCGCCTGCAGCAGGCACCACAGCGCCGCAAAGAACGGCAGCTGCGTGGTGGCATCCGCCGCATAGACGATGCTCGCCGTCATGGTGACGGGCAGAAATGCCGCAAACGTCACCGCCGCGAGCCGGAGCCAGGGCTCGGTCAGCAGGCGGCGGGCGCAGGCATGCAGGAAAAACAGCGCCGCGACGTTCATGAGCAGCAGGATCGTCCCTGCCATCCGCCAGGCGACATTGTCGCCGGCGATCCGCAGGCAGGCCGCCCCAATCCAATACTGCAAAGGACGGTTCGTGAAATCGAAGGAGAACCATCGCCCCGTCGCCATCAGCTGCTTCGTCAGCAAAGCATGCAGGCTGAAGTCCTGGCCGGAAAAGGCCCCGGTCCCCAGGTTATGCAGGCCCACGGCGAGAAAGGCGGCCACCACGCCGATCAAAGCGCGTTTTTCCCAGGCAGGAACCGGGCCGGGAGCGGATGCGGGGGGTCGCAGGGAGTTGGGAGGGGAAATCGCCCCCATGGGCTTCGTTGGCGAGGAGAGAAGGAGCGTACTTAGGCGGGACGCGACCGCGATGGCAATGGCGATCCGGGCCGCACTCCGGGCGCACCGGGCAACAAAGGCTTTGCCCTTTGGACGCCATCTGAATGATGGCAACCATGCCGTCGATTGTCCCCTTCAACGACCTTCACGCCCAATACCTTTCGATCCAGGGCGAGATCGACGCGGCCGTGGCCAACACCATTCGCAACTCCGCCTTCATTCGCGGCCCCGAGGTCGACGCGTTCGAGCGCAACTTTGCCGCCGCGATCGGCGTGAAGCACTGCGTCTCCTGCGCCAACGGCACCGACGCCCTCTTCATCGCCTACCGCGCCCTCGGCCTCCAGCCGGGCGACGAGGTCATCACCTCCGCCCACTCTTGGATCGCCACCTCCGAGGCGATCACCCAGGCCGGCGGCACGGCGGTATTCGCCGACACCGATCCGGCCACGTTCACGATCGATCCGGCGGACGTAGCCCGAAAAATCACGCCCCGCACCAAGGGCATCGTGCCCGTCCATCTCTACGGTCAGCCCGCCGACCTCGCCGCGCTCCAGGCGCTGGCCACGAAACACGGCCTCTGGCTCGTCGAGGATTGCGCCCAGGCCCACCTCGCGCACTTCGCCGGAAAGACCGTCGGCACCTTCGGCGCCATCGGCACCGTCTCCTTTTATCCCGGAAAAAACCTCGGCGCCATGGGCGATGCCGGCTGCCTCGGGACCAACGACGACCGGCTGGCCGCCTTTGCCGCGAAGTTCGCGCGCCACGGCGGGCTCCGCAAGGGCGACCATGAGATCGAGGGCATCAACAGCCGGCTCGACGGCCTGCAGGCCGCCATCCTCAACGCCAAGCTGCCGCATCTCGAACGCTGGACCCGCGCCCGGCAGGCCCTCGCGCAAGCCTACGACCAACGGCTCGCCGGCGTGGGCGACCTCGTGCTGCCCGCCGTCGCCGCGGGGCGCAACCACGTCTATCATCTCTACGTCATCCGCACCGGCCAGCGCGACGCTCTGCGCGATCACCTCGCGGCCCGCGGCATCCAGACCCAAGTCAATTATCCCACCGCGCTCCCCTTCCTGCCGGCCTATCGCCGGCTCGGCCACGCACCGGCGGATTTCCCCCAGGCGCACCGCGATCAGGCGCAGGTTCTTTCCCTGCCGCTCTTCCCCGAAATGACCCCAGCACAAATCGATCTCGTCGTGGAGCAAATCAAGGTGTTCTTCAGCGGGCAGATGACACGCTGAGACTTCCGAGCCACGCCCGAGCCCACGCCAGCTCCCAGCTCCCAGCTCCCTACTCCCAGCTCCCAGCTCCCTGCTCCCAGCTCCCTGCTCCCAGCTCCCAGCTCCTTTTTTCCCCCATCCATGTGCGGCATCGCGGGTCTGTTCCAATTCCAGCAGCCGGTCGACCGCGGCACGCTGCTGCGCTTCACCGATGCGCTGGCGCACCGCGGACCGGACGGCCGCGGTCTGCTGCGCGACGGCGGACTCGGGCTCGGGCACCGGCGGCTGTCCATCCTTGATCTCAGCCGCAACGGCCGCGGCCCGATGCCATACGGCGCGACCATGCCCATCGGCTGGCCCTCGCGGGTGCGCGGGAGTTTCGCC
>CAIYFD010000276.1 GCA_903925425.1 uncultured Opitutia bacterium
AGTGGATGGTGGGCCTGGCGGTCTTTGCCGTGGCCTGTTCGTGGTGCGCGTTGAAGATCTTCCGGCTGGGCCAGGCCGCTCCGGCCACCCCGGGCCCCACGCCGACAGAGACCGTTCCCGTCCCGGCGGTCGAGGTCGAGGAGCCTGTGACATGGTCGGACAAATTCCTCTGGATTCTCCTGCCGGCGGTGGCCTCCGTGCTTTTGGTCGCGACGACCAACAAGCTGACCCAGGAGGTGGCGGTCATCCCGTTCCTCTGGGTGCTGCCGCTCGCGCTGTACTTGCTGAGCTTCATCGTGAGCTTCGACCACGAGCGCTGGTATGAGCGGGTGCCGTATTTTTTCCTGGTGATGCTGGGGGCCGGCGTGGTCGCCGAGTTACTCATCGCCGGCGTGAACGCACCGATCGTGCAGCAAGTGGCCGGCTACGGCGGGGCGTTGTTTGTCGCCTGCATGCTTTGCCACGGTGAACTGTTCCGGTTGCGGCCGGGCCCACGGCACCTCACGGCCTACTACCTCTACATTGCGGCGGGCGGTGCGCTCGGCAGTTTTCTCGTGGCCATCGTGGCGCCGGCGGTGTTCAGCGATTACCGGGAGATCCAGATCGGGTGGTGGCTGGTATCGGTTGTGCTCGTTATCCTCGCCGTGCGCGACAAGAGCGTCGGCGCGATGCTCGCGGCCGCGCTCGCGGCCCTGTCCCTCACCTTTGTGGTGCCCTGGTTGCGTTCGACCCAGGCCCACGGGCTGACCTTCCCCGACGAACTCGGCATCTACCTGAAGGACTTCTGGGCGCCGGCGGCCTTTCTCGTCGTGGTGCTGATCGGGACGTTCTTCAACGCCGGTGAACTCCGCTTTCGCTGGCGTTGGGCGATGATCATGGGCGGGTACCTCTGCGTGCTCTCGCTCGGCCTCGGCACTGTGCTCGTCTGGCAGATGTCGAACTGGGACCGGGCCAGCGCGATCCAGTCGACGCGCAACTTCTACGGCGTCCTCAAGGTCTATGACTACAACCCCGAGGAGGAGGGGAATCATTACAAGCTGCTCGTGAACGGTATCACCACGCACGGCCTCCAGTTCACGGCGCCCAATCAGGCCCTGTGGCACACGACCTACTACGGGGAAAAAAGCGGCGTAGGTCGGGCTATCGGACTGCTTCCGGCGGACCGCAGCCGGCGGCTCGGGTTTGTCGGCCTCGGCGCCGGCACGCTGGCCTCCTTCGGCCGCGAGGGTGACAAGGTGCGCTTCTACGACATCAACCCGACGGTCGTTAACCTCTCGCGGTCGGTGTTCAGCTACGTGACGCGGACCCCTGCCAAGGTCGACATCGTGCTTGGCGACGCGCGCCTCTCGATGGAACGGGAGCTGGCCGCCGGGGACGCCCAGCATTTCGACGTGCTGGCGCTCGACGCGTTCAGCAGCGATGCCATCCCGGTCCACCTCCTCACCCGCGAGGCCTTCGAGATCTATCTCAAGCAGCTCGACCCCGAAGGCATCATCGCGGTCCATATTTCCAACCGCTACCTCAACCTCCGCCCGGTCGTCGAGGGTCTCGCGCATGAGCTCGGTCTCGGCACGATCACGATTTCCGACGACGGCCCCAAGGACTGGTGGGTCTACCGCTCGACCTGGGTGCTCGTTTCGCGGAGCAAGGCCCGGCTGGCCGATCCCAGCATGCTCGAGGCGGCGGCGGACCCGGACGATGACGACACGAAGGAAGTCATCTGGACCGACGACCACGCCAGTGTCTTCGAGATCCTGAAGTGAACCGCCCGGCCTCTGGCGCGGATGGTTTGTCCGAGGTAGGGTTGCTGCGCCGCGGCGACCGCGATGATCGATCCCGGCCGGGTCGTCGACCCAGCCCTACCTTTGATCCCGGCGGGTTTGGGACAACCCGACCTACCGGGCCGCGGCCGCCGCGTCGATCACTGCGCTCTCGGTCAGGGCGCGAATCCGCGCCACGACCGGCGACTTGATGGCCACGTCAAAGGTGGTGTCGCCGCGGGTGTCCTCGCCGGCGTGGTCGAGCGCGACCACCGCGAGCAGTGGCAGGGTGTAATCAATGCTGGATCCCGCCTCGGTGACACTCACGCGGATGTTCCAAAGCTCCTCGCCGCGGCCCCCGCGCATGTAGTCGCGCGCCGAGAGACTGAGGAATTTGTCCTGCACCGGCCCGGAATTGGCCTGCTGGACGGAGTTGCCGACGCCGTAGTCGACCTCGACGACGTACTGCGGATCGGTGCGATCCGGGGCCATGAACTGGCCCTTGCTTTCCAAGGCTGCGCCCACGGCGGCCAGCGCCCGGATGGTGGTTTGCCCCTCCTTGGCCAGCGCGGGGTTGCGCACGGCGAGAATGAAGGATGAGCCGCGAGCGAGGGTCTTGGTGCTGGTGATGGCATCGACATGCACCTCCTGCTTGATCTCGAAGGCAGTGCAGCCGGAGAGGACGAGGGCGAGGGAGAACCCGGCCAAGGTGATCAACAGGGTGGGAGTAAATTCTCGGTACATGACAAAGCCGTAACGATTACAAGGGTACCCGTTTGAGATTTGCTTTGTCACGCCCCCAAGTGTTTCGATGTCGCAATAGTTGGCTGCAGTCATGCCTGTCTGATCTTAACTGCTCCCTTGAAGCAGCCCGCTACGACCCCCCCTAAAAACCAATGAAATCCCTACGCAATTGTTTCGCGGCCTTCGCCGCTGTTAGTCTCATGACGGCATCCGTTTTCGCTGCTGCTGCTGCTGATCCCTCCGGTACCTGGACCTTCACGGCTCCTGGTGGCGGTGGCGGCCGTGGCGCTGGCGCCCCTGGCGGTGGTGGCGGCGGCGGTGGCGGCGGTGGCGGCGGCGGCGGCGCTCCTGCGGCTCCGGCCCCGACCACGCTCGTGATCGCCCTGAAGGGCGCGGCGGTTACCGGTTCCTTCACGGCTCCTGCCCGTGGCGGCGCTGCTGCGACCCCGATCGACCTCAAGGATGCTTCCTTCAAGGACGGCGTCTTGGCGTTCTCGGTTTCCACGACGGCGGCTCCTCGTGGCGGCGGCGACCCGGTCACGACGGTCACCACGTACTCCGGCAAGCTCGCGGCTGACGGCAAGACGATCAGCCTGACCCGCACCGCTCCTCCCCGGGGTGGCCAGGGCGACCCGGTCGTCACGGCTGACATCATCGCGACCAAGCAGTAAGCTGATCCTCAGCTGACTTGAATTCAAAGCCGGAGGGATTTCCCTCCGGCTTTTTTGTGCCCGCTCAGCCCGATGGCGGTTTGCCGTGGTGCGCGGCGTACGACACGTAGGCCGCCGTGTCGGCGAGCATCGCGTCAATCGTGGCCGCCAGCGGTCCGGCACCCACGAGACCCGAGATCACCGCTTTGTCGCCGATGGCGTCCTCGAGGAGAAACGCGGGGCGCTGGTTGATGCGGTGGGCATGAAACTCGGCGGTGCTGGCGGCGACCCGGTCCTTCACCTTCGCGCTGCCGGCGAGTTCGCGCAGTGCCTTGGGGTCGAGTTTTCCGGCCGCGGCGGCAACCGCGACCGCCTCCTCGATCCGCGCGACCTTCCGGCCCTCGCGCATCGCAGCGTGGGACAGCGCGAGCCGGACCTCGTCGCCCGTGGCGCCCAGCTCGCGCGCCGCCTCGGCCACGAGGTTGGGGGTGATATATCTCTCGCGCGGGCCGCCCTCGACCCAGTCCGGGGAAAGCATGAACGGCGACTGCATCACGGTGCCGCTCCGGCGGTAAAACCAGGCGCACTGCTCCGGGGTTTCCGGGAAATCATCCGCATTCATCAACGCGATCTTCCAGTCGAACGCCACGCGGCCGGCGTATTTCGCCTGCAACTCCGCCCAGGCCGGCTCGGCCCAGAGACACCAGGAGGAGAAAACCTCGACGTAGTAGGTGACGCGCATGGGGGTTATTTCTTCTTGTCGAACAATCCCTTCACCGCGTCGCCGGCGTTCTTCACGGCATTGCCGGCGGCGGCTCCGGCCGCGGTACCGGCGGTCGCCCCGACCTGGCCGATGGCCTTGGTCGAGGCGGAGACGATGCCTGCGGTGACATTCTTCATCACGGCGAAGGCCAGCTGGTCGGGGGTGATGCCGCCCTCCTTGGTGCCGAGGTCGGTCAGCTCGATCGGCAGCATGGGTATGGTCAGGGCAGCCGGGCCCACGCCGAGGGTGACCTTGCCGTTGTGCAGGGTGAACTTCTTCACCTCAAACTTTACGGGCTGGCCGTTCTTTGCGGTCGGCTGGCCCGCCTTGTCCTTCGATCCGGTCGCATTCTCGATGTTTTTCAGGAGGTCGCCAATGTTGCTGGCGACGATCTTGGTCTCGTAGACGAACTCCGGCTGGTCGATGATGATCTCGTTGATCACGATGTGGTCGCCGAGAATCGAGAACGGGGCCACGTCGAGGTGGATCTTGCCGAGATAAAAGGCCCTGTCGGAGGACCAGCCCGCCGGATTGCCGACCAAGAAGCCGCTCAGCGTGCCCGAGCCCGAGAGGGGGGAGATGCTGGCGCTGGCGAGCGTGACCTTGGACCCGGTGATCCTCGGGGCGAAGTGGTTGACCGCATTCGTTACGATCGACCCGAGGAAGAACTGCAGGGTGAAGAAGGCGACGATGGCCAGGGCGGCCAGACCGCCGCCGATCATGACGAGTTTCTTTTTCATAGGCGCCGCAGAGGGTGAAACCCGAGGCTGCGGCCGTTTGCGCGGCCCGGCAAGTCCCGGTCGCGTGCCATTTTGCTTGTCACGCCGCGCGATGGAATGACGCTGGCGCCGAAACCGACCCATGGCGTCAAACTATACCGAAGCCAGCATCAAGACGCTGTCCTCGACGGACCACATCCGGCTGCGGCCGGGCATGTACATCGGCCGCCTCGGCAACGGGGCCCACGCCGAGGATGGCATCTACGTCCTGCTCAAGGAGACCATCGATAACTCGATCGACGAGTTCATGATGGGCTCCGGCAAGAAGATCGAGATCGAGCTTCAGGAGCGCACCGTGCGCGTGCGCGACTTCGGCCGCGGCATCCCGCTCGGGAAGCTCCTTGAGTGCGTCTCGATCATCAACACCGGCGCCAAGTACGACAGCGAGACCTTCCAGAAGGCGGTCGGCCTTAACGGCGTCGGCCAGAAGGCGGTCAACGCCCTCGCCGCCGAGTATCAGGCGCAGTCGGTCCGCGAGGGCCAGATGAAGCTCGTCGAGTTTGCCCAGGGCAAACTCCGCAAGGACCACAAGGTCGCCAAGTCCGACGAGCGCAACGGCACGATCATCGCCTTCACGCCCGACGAGACGCTTTTCGGGAAGGATTTCCGGTTCCGCCCCGAGTTCATCGAGGACATGCTGTGGAACTACGCCTTCCTTAACCGGGGGCTGACGCTCACGCTCAACGGCAAGCCCTTCAAGTCGGAGAACGGCCTGAAGGACCTCCTCCAGAAGAACCTCACGGGCGAGACGCTGTACCCGATCATCCACCTCGAGGGGGAGGACATGGAGATCGCGCTCACCCACGGCTCCCACTACGGCGAGGAGTACTACTCCTTCGTCAACGGCCAGCACACCACGATGGGCGGCACGCATCAGGCGGCCTTCCGCGAGGCCGTCGTCGAGACCCTGCGCAATTTCTACAAGAAGGACTTCGACGCCGCCGACGTCCGCCAGTCGATCATCGCCGCCGTCGCGATCCGCGTCCAGGAGCCGGTCTTCGAGTCGCAGACCAAGACCAAGCTCGGTTCCTCCGACGTCGGCCCCAAGGGGCCCTCGGTCAAGGACTTCATCGGCACCTTCGTGCAGCAGAGCCTCGACGTCTATCTGCACAAGAATCCGGAGACGGCCGACGCCATTCTTCGCCGCATTCAGGAGAGCGAACACGAGCGCAAGGAACTCGCGGGCATCCGCAGCATCGCCCGCGAGCGCGCCAAGAAAGCCTCGCTCCACAACCGCAAGCTGCGCGACTGCCGCCTGCACCTCGGCGACAAAAACGAACGCTCCGAGGGCTCCAGCCTCTTCATCGTCGAGGGCGATTCCGCCGCCGGCTCGCTTACCGCCTGCCGCGATGTGCAGACCCAGGCGGTCTTCGCCCTGAAGGGCAAACCGCTCAACACCTACGGTCTCTCGAAGAAGGTCATCTACGAGAATGAGGAATTCCACCTCCTCCAGTCCGCCCTCAACATTGAGGACGGCCTCGACGGCCTCCGCTACGGCAAGGTCGTCATCGCCACCGATGCCGACGTCGACGGCATGCACATCCGGCTGCTCCTGATCTCGTTTTTCCTCCAGTTCTTCCCCGACCTGATCGCCCGCGGGCACCTGCACATCCTCGACACGCCGCTCTTCCGCGTTCGGAACAAGAGAAAGACGATGTATTGCTACTCCGAGGCGGAGAAGCAGGCCGCCATCGGCGAGCTCGGCGCCACCCACGAGATCACGCGCTTCAAGGGCCTCGGCGAAATCTCCGCCGGCGAGTTCAAGGACTTCATCGGCGAGAACATCCGCCTCGAGCCGGTCTCGCTGAATCACCTGCACAACACCGACGAGCTGCTCGCGTTCTTCATGGGCAAGAACACCCCCGAGCGGCAGGACTTCATCATCGCCAACCTGAAGGTCGAAAAAGACCTGGTTGACGTCGGCGCATGAACCTCGGCCGTCGTCTCTCATTCGGTAGGGCGGCGACTCCGCTCGCCGCCGGGCAGCCCACCGGCCCCGACTTGACCCATGGTAGGCGCGGCGCGGACGGAGTCCGCGCCCTACCGGTTATCCGCCACCCCATTGAGATCATGATGTAGTCCGGGTGCCCTCACCCGGAATTCCTCCCCTTTCGCGAATGGCCAAGAAGACTCCCAAAAGTTCCGACCAACCCGAGCTCCCGCTCGGTGACACCGAGGCGCCCGCCCCGGCCAAGGCCGCCAAGCCGGCGGAGCGTCCCGTGCCGAAGTGGGCCACGGCGCCCGCCACCGAGTCCGCGCTCCCGCCGCCTCCCGCCGCCACGTCCAAGGTCAAGGGCGGCCAGGATGAGGCGCCGCTCGCCAAGGCTTATCGTGGGTGGTTCCTCGAGTACGCCAGCTACGTCATCCTCGATCGCGCCGTCCCGCATCTCGACGACGGCCTGAAGCCCGTCCAGCGCCGCATTCTCCACACGCTGTGGGAAATGGACGACGGCCGTTTTCACAAGGTGGCCAACGTCGTTGGCGCGGCCATGCGCTACCATCCGCACGGCGATGCCTCGATCGGCGCCGCCCTCGTCGGCATGGGCCAGCGCGGTTTCCTCGTCGAGCCGCAGGGCAACTTTGGCAATCTCTACACGGGCGACGAGGCCGCCGCCCCCCGTTACATCGAGGCGCGCCTGACGCCGTTCGCGCGCGACGTCCTCTTCAACCCGAAGACCACGGTCTGGCAGCTCAGCTACGACGGCCGCAACCGCGAGCCCGTCACCCTCCCGGCCAAGTTCCCGCTCGTGCTGCTCGACGGCGCCGAGGGCATCGCGGTCGGCCTCTCGACCAAGATCCTCCCGCACAACTTCAACGATCTCTGCCGGGCGTCGATCAACCACCTCCAGGGAAAAACCTTCCGGATCTACCCGGATTTCCCGACGGCCGGCATCGCCGACTTCTCCGAGTACAACGACGGCGAGCGCGGCGGGAAGGTGAAGATCCGCGCCAAGATTGAGGTCCGCTCCAAGCAGATCCTCGCCATCACCGAGCTGCCCTTCGGCACCAACACCGAGACGCTGATCGAGTCGATCCTCGGCGCCAACGCCAAGGGCAAGATCAAGGTCAAGCACGTCGACGATAACACCGCCGACCAGGTCGAGATCCTCGTCCACCTTCCCGCGGGCGCCGACCCGGAGCAGATCATCCAGCAGCTCTACGTCTTCACCGGCTGCCAGCAGAACCTCTCGCCCGCGGCGTGCGTGATCGTGCGCGACACCAAGACCGGCCTCGACAAGCCGGAGTTCCTTGGCGTCCGCGAGATCCTCAAGCGCAGCGCCGACCGCACGGTCGCGCTCCTCAAGCAGGAGCTCGAGATCCGCCTCGGCGAGCTCGACCAGCAGTGGCATTGGGACTCGCTCGAGCGGATCTTCATCGAGGAGCGGATCTACCGGAACATCGAGAAATCGAAGACGTGGGAAAGCGTCCTGGCCGAGATCCATGCCGGGCTGAAACCCTTCCTCAAGCAGCTCCGCCGCGCCGTGACGGACGAGGATGTCGTCCGGCTCACCGAAATCCGCATCAAGCGCATCTCCGCCTACAATCGTTTCCAGGCCGAGGAGGCCATGAAGAAGATCGACGCCGAGATGAAGGAGGTGAAGGCGAACCTCAAAAACCTCACCGCCTACGCCATCCAGTGGTTCGAGACCCTCGCCGAAAAGTACGGCAAGGGCCACAAGCGCCGTACGACCTACGACGAGATCGAGCAGATCAACGCGTCCGAGGTGATCTCCGCCAACCAGCGCCTCTACGTCAACCGCGAGGAAGGCTTCATCGGCCTCAACTGGCGCCAGCACGAGTTTGTCACCGAGTGCACCATCCTCGACAGCGTGATGTGCCTCATGGCCGACGGCTCGCTCAAGGTCTCGAAGGTGGCCGACAAGAGTTTCATGGGGCGAGATATTCTCCATTGCGCGGTCTTCCCGAAGGACGGCGACATCCACTTCTACACGATGGTCTACCAGGACGGGGAAAGCGGAAAGGCGTTCGCCAAGCGCTTCCAGATCGGCGGCCTCTCGCGCGACAAACTCTACCCGCTCGCGAAGGCCGAGGGTTCGCGCGTCGTCTTCCTCGAGGTCAGCAAGACCGAGAAGGAAATGCCGAAGAAGCTCTTCATCGCGCTCGACGGCCGCAGCGGCGCCCGCGTGCGCGAGCTGGAGTTCGACCTCACGCCGATCCCCGTCAGCTCCCGCAGCGCCAAGGGCCTCACCGTCACCAAGTGGCCGGTGAAGGAAGTGAAGCGAGTCGACTGATCGTCGACTCGTGAGGACAGAGGACAGAGGGCAGAGGGCGGATCTGTAGCATCGCGCGATGGCGCAGGTAGGGCTGGCCCGCGGGCCGGCCGCGATTATTTCCGAGGTAGGGTTGAGGCGGTGCCTCAACTGCGATGATCGATCCCGGCTGAAGCACCGCTTCAGCCCTACCTTTCGATCGCCAACTTATCAGAACACCGACAGCGCCTGCGCACTCTCGATCGCGACCCACGTGGCGCCGAGGATGGCGGCGGTGAGGAGCACGCGGCGGAAAAACGCCCGGCTGTTCAGCATGACGTCGCGCAGGTCGGTGTTCAGCGACTTCCGGTTGCTCTGCGCCACGAAACTCACGAACCGCGGGTCTCTCAGGCGGCCATGGCGGCGGTCGCGCGCCAGCCCGAAACGGAGTGCGGGTCGGTGAAAGAGTTTTTTCAAGGCGCGCAACACGCCACAAACACGAGATTTTGGGTTGGTTTTTTCAAGGCGAAACCCGCAGTTTTCCGCGTTTCACGCCTTTTTCCCATCGCCGGCGGAGTCCGACCCCATCTCCCATCTGCGATCTCCCAGCTCCCATCTCCCAGCTCCCAGCTCCCAGCTTCGAGCCCCCCCATCTTCCATCTCCGAGTTATGCACCACTTCCACTTCGTCGGCCCAAATCTCCACTGTGAATCCGTCGATCTGGCGGCCATTGCCCAGCTCCACGGCACACCCACCTACGTGTACAGCGCGGCCACGATGGCCGACAACTATTCCCGCCTGAAGAAGGGCCTGTCGGG
>CAIYFD010000277.1 GCA_903925425.1 uncultured Opitutia bacterium
GGCCGCGGTCTTCCCTTTGAGCTGCGAAGTCATCAATGACGCGCTGGCTTGGGAAATCGCACACCCTGACCCATCGAAAGAGATGTCCGCGATGCGATCGCCGTCCAGTCGCAGGTAGACGCTGCATTGATCCCCGCAGGTCGGATTGTCGCCGTGGGCGATCCGGTTGGCGGTCGGCAGGCGTCCGCGATTCCGGGGACGCTTGTTGTGGTCGAGGATGACTTGCTGGTAGAGATCGGCTAAGTCGGACATGGAAACCTAACCGTGGGGCAGGCGACTAGAAACGCAAAGCAGGGATTTTGGATTTTGAACCAGGGATGTTCCTCTCGATGCGTTGCACAAACTTGGGTGAAATCAGGCCTCATTGTAAGTAAGTAGAATTACGTCGATCGCAGGCGTTTCCGGACGGATATTCGGCCTGCCTTGAGATCGTTAGGTATTCCCCATTAAGGCTTAGGGTATTTCCTGAAATAGATTACTGCTGGGCCTGATAGGCCCGGAGTTGGTGAATTTCCGCTTGATGATGCTAGAGATTGGCAATTCTAATCTTCCGCTCGGTCCCGCTCTTGGGCCCGAGTAATAACATAAAATAAATCATATCCATGAACAAAAACACCTCCAGCAAGGGCTTCACCCTCGTCGAAATCATGATCGTCGTCGTCATCATCGGCCTTCTGGCTGCCATGGCGATTCCGGCCTTCCAAAAGGTCCGTTCCAGCTCCCAGGACAAGGCGGTCACGAATAACATGCGCCAGCTCGGCGCTGCTGCTGACCAGTACTTCTTGGAGAACGGTACCTCCACGGTGGCCCTGACCTCCCTGATTGGTTCCGCCGCCTACGTGAAGGCCCTGAACACGGTGGCCAACGAGGCCTACCCGCTCAGCTACACCCAGGGCAACGCCATCATCGTGAGCGGCATCGCTGGCGCGCGTACGCTCACCTACCTGCAGTAAGCAGATTGTTGTTCCCAATTGCGAACCGCCCGCCCAAAAAGCGGGCGGTTTTTTATGCTCCGCTCCCGTCTGATCATCAGCGTGGCGGCTGCTTTGGCGGTCCTCGCCGGAGCACTCGTCATGCATCGCCTGCCCTTGGCGTTGCTTACTCTGGTCGCGGGTGACGCTTCTGGAATCTTCGACTATTGGCGGGTTTGGGTGATCGGTGCGGGGGCCGGACTCTTGACGGTGCGCGCGTTGCGCGACCGGCCGGAGGAGGGGAGGTGGTGCCTGTTTGGGCTGATCGCGCTCCTGGCCATTGTCTTTGGCTTCATCAGTTATCGGCAGGCTCCCGGGGCGGCCGTTTCCTTGGTCCGGCGGTTTGGCTACTGGCAGATCCTGACGGTCAGCGTGCTGTTTGCCTGGATGCTGTTTGAGAGTTTGAAAGCCGAAGTCAGGCAGATGGCGCTCGCTTGGCGCAGTTGGATCTGGCCGGCCGCCTTGATCCTAGGTTCCGCCGCTTTCCTGCACGTGCAGGAACCCCACGGCTTCAAGATCGTGATGGATGAGGTCGTCCTGCAACTGACGGCGATGCGCATGCACTTCGAGCGGGAAGTGGCGGTCGTAGTCCGGGGCTATGATTTGGTGGGCAATTTCACCGCGCTGGCCGCGTACGTCGACAAGCGCCCGCTGTTTTATCCGTTTCTGGTTTCGCTGCTCCACGATGTGACCGGCTACCGCACGGCGAATTCAGTGATCCTGAATGTGCTCCTCACGCCGGTCCTGACCGGCCTGATCTATGTCACGTGCCGGCGATTGGCGGGCGCGGCGGCCGGTGTCGCCGGCGTCCTGCTCCTGGTGTCGATCCCGCTGGTCCACCAGAATGCCACCGGGGCGGGCTTCGAGCTGCTCAACATGGTCATGATTCTTTCGACCATCTGGCTGGGCATGCGCTACGCGGAAAAGCCCGACACCATTCGCCTCGGCGCCTTCCTGTTTTCGGGCATCCTGCTCGCGCAGACGCGTTATGAGTCCGCTCTCTTCATTTTGCCGGTCGGCGCGGTCATCGCCTACGTCTGGTGGCGGCAGCGCAAAATCGATTTCCCCTGGCCCGTGATGATCGCGCCCCTGCTGCTCGTCATCATTCCACTCCATTTCAGTGTCTTCAAGGTCAGCGAGGCCTCGTGGCAACTCAACGACATCCAAGGCGCCGACGAACCGTTTGGCCCGCGGTATTTGGCCGACAATATTCCGCACGCGTTGAATTTCTTTTTCGCGACGGACCGCATCCAACCCAACTCCTTCCTCGTCTCCGTCCTGGGCGTCGTCGGCGTGGCGTTTTTTATTCTCGTGATGGTGCGGCAGTGGCGGGAGATGCTCACCTCGCGTCCGGGACAGGCGGCGTTTACCTGCTTCATCCTGGGTCTGATTGCCCACACCGCGCTGATGCTGCTTTATTTCTGGGGCAAGTTCGACGATCCGGTGATTCGCCGCCTGAGCCTGCCGCTGCACCTGCTGCTCATCCTCAGCTTCATCGCCATCCTGCCGCAGCTGGTGGCCTCGCGCCTGCGCTGGCGCTATTTGTGCCTGGCTACGCTGCTCTTCATAGTCGGTTACACCACGCCGGTCGTGGCGATGCACCGCTACAACCAAGAGAATTTCGCCGCCCGCTGGAACAACTGGCTGGCGGACTACCTCGCCAAGCTGCCCGACGGCACCAGTGCACTCGCGATCGACCGGCACTCGGGCATCCAGTGGTTCGAGCACGGGTTCTCAAGCATGCCCGTGGATGTGCTCGCGGCCAATCCGGAGAAGTACGAGTTCCACTTCAAGAACCGCAGCTTCCAGAACTTTTTTGTGGTGCAGGTGCTCGGCTCCGATTTCGAGCACCGCATGCGTTTCCCGACGGTGGATGATGATGTTGGCGACGGTCTGACCCTGGAGACGGTCGCCGAAGTCTCAATGTCCCCGGTCTACCACATGCGGCTGAGCCGCGTGCTCGCCGTGGACGTAGAGAAGATCAAGGAGTGGCGGAAGCGCCGTGAAACCGCGGTGCACATCACGCCCGACATCAAGTCAGCGATCGACAAGGGGAATTCGAACGCGGTCGACCTCTGGTTCCGGATGCTGCCGTAAAAGGCGGGGACGGTTGTCCCCAGCTGTCCTCAGCACAGGATGCGTGGGGCCCACGCGTCCCTACCTCTGGACCGCGGCGTGATCGATGGCATCGGCCAGCTCGGACAGGGATCCTTCGGTCACCGCCTTGATTTCCTCGCGGTTGAGCCGGTAGACAAAGATGGAGTTTCCGATGTTGGCCTCGGGCCGGCGTGCCCGGAGATAAAACGCCAGCCGCGCAAATCGCAGGTCATCGAGGGTCTTGAGTTGTTCGTTCCGGTCAAAGCGTTCCTTGGCGGTCGCGCCTGCCGGAACGGCTTGGGCGAGCGATCCACGCAGTCCCCGGTAAAGGCCCTCCCGCTCGATGGTCCAAGGGCCACGCCAAGGGTTGTAGACCGTCTGCAGCATCGTGGCGCTGATGGCGTAGAGACCCGGCTCGAGTTCGTACCAGCGCAGGGATTTGTCGTAGGCGTAGATCCCCGCGAGTTCGCGCGCCTTGATGCCCTCGTAGGCCGGATCGCCGTTGCCGAAATAGGAGAGGTAGATGGTTTCCCCTGGCTGGTGGTATTGCTTTAGCCAGGTCGCGAGAGCCGGCAAGTCCTGGCCCCAGTCGAGCGAGCTGTCCACGAGCTGACGCCAGCCGTTCTCGGAGCCGCCCACGGCGCGGTTGAAAAACGCCAGGTAGTCCGGCCGGGCGGCGAACGACTCGGCGAGGCCGATCAGCAACACCAGCGGCGCGGCCAACCGGCGCAGCCAGCGGAGCGCTGGAACGGCGAGCAGCCCTCCGGTGAGGATGAAGAGCGGTGGATAGAGCGGGAGAATGTGCCGGTGGCCGATGTTGAGTGGACTCAGGACCGCGAAGGCTCCGTAGACCGCGACCAGCGCGAGCAGGGGGAAGACCGGCGCCAGGCATGCCAGGCCGAGCTGCCGGCCGGCCCCGAGCAGGTAACGCACACCCACAGCGCCGGCCACCACGACGGCCAGCAGTTCGGCCAGCGTGCTTTTGGCCAGGAAGGCGTACGGGAAAAACCACCACCAGCCGGTGTTGCTGTAGTTGCCCAGCAGGAAGGCGCTGCGGCCCATGCCTTGATAGTTCAGGTGCGCAAAGCCCTCGATGAAGGCCTCGGGCAGAATGTGCCACTGCAGCATCGTCACGATCGGGGTCCGCCAGATCCCGGCCATGGAAAGCAACTCCGGCCACGGGAGGTAGTACTTCCAGCCCTCAGGAACCCCGGGGGCGAAGCCGGAGAAACGCCAGCCAAAGGAAGTCCAGATCACCGCCCAAGTACCGACCACCACAACGGCGCCGGCTCCGATCAGCCCGACCAGTTTGGTCTGCGGCGAATCGAGACTCCGTTCCTGACTTCCGCGGAGGAAAGAGAGCCCGACCGGTTGCCGCGCCACACACCGCCACACGATCAGCGCCACGAAGATCGGCGGCAAAAGCACTGCGGAAAACTTCGCCACGGCCGCGAGGCCCACGGCGGCGGCGGCCAACAACACCCGGCCCAGGGTGATGCGCTCGGTCATCCGCCACAGCGCGCCGGTCGCGGCCAGCAGCCAGAAAGTCGCGCACATGTCGGACGTCACCATCGGCCCGTGCGCGAGAATCGTCGGCGAAATGACGAAGAGCCCGAGCGAGAACCACCCCGCCGCCGGTCCCCAGAGCCGGCGCGACCAGAGAAAAACCAGCAGGCCGGTGGCCACGCTCCAGAACGCCATCGCCGCGCGCGCGGTGAAGAGCAGGTAGTCGATGTTGTTGCCCGAGCGGAAAAAGAAATTCTGCGAGACGCCCCAGACGTGCGAATTCTGCCAGAGGATGGTGTTGTCCGTGGGTTCAAGCCGGGGTGAGGGGCTTGCCGCTAGCAAGGCCAGCCCGGCCCAGCGCTGGGGCAGGTTGCCGTTCTCGGTATGAAAACGGTAGTCGTCGAATTTCCAGTAAGTGTAGCCGGCGGTCAGGTGCGCGGTCTCGTCGTACGCCACGCCCTTGCCGAGCTGCGAAGTGACCGCCAGCCACCAGTGCAGTGCGAGCAGGGCCGTCACGCCGGCGACCACGGCCAGTCGGCGCCTGGCCGGGGAGATTCCGTTTAGGGCCGCTGGACTCATGGCAGGATGCGGATTGCCGCCAGGCGCGTGCCGTCGGCGGCGAAGGCGGTGGCGAGGACCTGGCCGGGTTGCTCGAGCTTGCCGATGAAGTCCAATGTAAGGCGCGAGATCGGGCCGGGCAGCGCGGCGGTCCAGGCGTTGCCAAGCTCCGCACCCGACGGGTGGCCGTCCGCAGCCAGCGGCGTGGCCGCGAGCAAGGCGTTGGCCGGCGTGAGCGAGAAGAGCTGGGTGCGCGCGATCTGGCCGAGCCGCCAGAGTTCGATTCGCGCGATGGGCTGCTTCGGGTCGGCCAGTACGAGCTCGAGCTTGGTCCGGTCGGGAGTTTTCCCCGCCGCG
This sequence comes from uncultured Opitutia bacterium, assembly GCA_903925425.1. Taxonomy (GTDB): domain Bacteria; phylum Verrucomicrobiota; class Verrucomicrobiia; order Opitutales; family Opitutaceae; genus CAIYFD01. The sequence continues at coordinate 5,490 of CAIYFD010000277.1, forward strand.
GCCCGGCCGGTCGAAAGCGGCGCGACGGTCCGGCCCCGGTGCACCCAGAAGGCGTAGCCATCGACCTCAAAGGCCTTTTGGAATTCCGTTCCGAGGTAATTCCCCAGGGCGCCGCGGACCCGGAATCCCTGATCCACGAGTACCTTCAGGGTATCGAGCTGCACAATCACTGCGGCCCGCGGGTCGGCGCGCAGCCGTTCCTCGATCGCGGACTGCCTTGGTTCGGAGAGCGATAGGAACCACTGGGTGGCGTTGTCCAGCGTCGGCGTGGGCAGTCCGGTCCACAGGTTGAAACTGTAGAGGCCGGGCAGGCTGTAGAGCAGATGGGCATGGGCGAGGGCGTTCTCCGTCATGATCTGCACTGCAAAGGCGGTGTCGTCGGGCGGCTGGATCCGCTCCGCCCCCGGCAGGCCAAGCGGCTCGCCGAGCTCACGTTTGGAGGACCCATTCTCGTACAGCCGGTACGTCATGTACCCGCCAAGGGCCCAGGCGCAGACGGGGCCCAAAAGCGCCAGGCGCCCCGCTCGCACCAGGGAGCCCGCGGGCAGCGCCAGAAACGCGTCGCGCACCGCGAGCGTGATCAGCGGCACCCAGAGAAACGTCGCCCAGTTCAGCTGGCTGCCCGCCACGGGGTAGGCGTGGAGCGATTGCAGCACGAGCACGAGGGCGAGCCATTGGCGCACCCGGGCATCCTGCTGTCCGGCCTCGTCCTTCCGCAGCGGCAACGCACACACGCCGGCGAGTCCCACGCCATAGGACATCGCGAATCCCGCGAGGCCCCGGACCAGGATCACCTGCACAATCGCCAGCGCGAACGCCGCCGCGGCGATGAAGCGCACGGCGATCACGAACTTCGTCATGCGGTCCTCCTCGGGCCGCATCGCGGCCCACAGCGCGAGCGCCAGTCCGGCCAGGTTAACCGGCCAGGCCCAGGGCTGCCATTCGACCGCAAAGCTGTAGACGTTGGGCTGGTTGAGCGGGGCGAGCAGCACGCCGGAAAGGATGCCAAAGGGAGTGCTGCCGCGGAGGAGCGTCACGGCGACCGTCAACAGGGTGAGCCCGGCCGCGCCGGCGATGAACGCCCGCACGGATTTTGAGCCCGACCTTTCCCCGGCGGACCGGTTCATGATGACCGCAATCAGCCCGAGCACGGCCAGATTGTTGAACGCCGCGAAGGTCATGGCCGGTGCTTCATGCAGTTTCTTCGCCATCAGGATCCATGGCATCGCCAGCAAGCAGAGTGTCAGGGCGCCGCCGCCGACGGTGCGCCACGAGCGCGACTCATGCCGGAGTACCAGCCAGCCAAAACCGGAGAAGAGCATGAAGGCGCCGACATTGATCTTGGTCAGCGCGAGCGCGGCGCCGAGCGCCCCGAGCGCCGCAGCGGTGCGGGGACTGCTGCCCGGGTCGCGCCGGGACCCGAGCCATGCCGCGAGCGCCACGAAGCAGCCGATGGCGCCGCCCGGGTGCGACGGCTCGTAGATCATGATCCAGATGGCCGTGAAGACGCCGCCATAAACAAAGGCCGTGGCGGCGATGCTGCGCGTCTGCCGCCACGCCAGCGCGCCGCAGAACGCCGCCGTGAGGATCCAGTGCCCGAGCGTCAGCAGCCGCCCGTTGGTGTTGGTCCAAGCGAAGCCGAGCACCCGGTGCAGTCCGTCGTAGAACGCGAAGAAGAACGGGCCGTATTGCGAGAAGACGGAGTCGTAGAGCCGACCATGCTCGCCGTAGTTCCGGAGCGAGTAGAGGACGTAGCCCTCGTCGTCGTACACCATGAACGTGGTGAACAGCAGCCATGTTCCCGCCGCGACCAGCACGGCCGCCAAGGCGATGAACGCGAACCATCCGATCCAGCTCAGCGCGCGGCTATTCAAGCCCGACCCTCCGGCGAACAATGTAGTTCGGCCGGCGCTTCACCTCGTCGTAGACACGGCCGAGGTATTCGCCGAGGACGCCGATGCCGATGAGCTGCACGCCGCCGAGGAAAAGTACCAGCGCCGCCAGGGTCGTAAACCCGGTGGGGGCGGTCTCGATGTCGACCAGCCGCTTGATGATGTAATAGAGGCCGAGGAGGAAACCGCACGTGCCCACGAACACGCCGGAGTAGGTCAGCGCCCGCAGCGGGAGGTAGGAGAAGCTGAAGATCCCGTCGGAAGCATATCGCAGCAGGCGGGAGAAAGTCTGCTGCGCCTCGCCTGCCACCCGTTCCTTGCGGTCGTAGAAGACTTCAGCGCGCACAAAGCCGACCCAGGCGCGGAGCCCCGGGAAAAAACGGTTGCGCTCGGTCAACTGGTTGAAGGCGTCGACGGCCGGGCGGGCCAGCAGTCCGTAGGTCCCGGAGTTCGGCTCGATCGGATAGTCGCTCAGCGCCCCGAACATCTTGTGGAAAGCATCGAACGCGAGCCGGCGCAGGCCAGTCTCCTCGCGAGTCTTGCGCACCGCCCGCACGACCTCGGCGCCGGCCTGCCACTTGGCGACCATCTCCGGAATCAACTCGGGCGGGTCCTGCAGGTCGGCGTCCATCGTGACGACCGCGTCGGCGCCCTTGGCTGAATCGAGACCAGCGGCGAGCGCCGCCTGAAAACCGAAGTTGCGCGAAAGCTCGACCAGTTTGAAACGCGCGTCGCGACCGTGATGTTCGGCGATCAGGGCCGCGGAACGGTCCCGGCTGCCGTCGTTCACGAGGATCGCGGACCACGCGATGCCCGGCTGGCCGTCGAAGACCGCGGTGAGGCGGCGGATCAATTCCGGCAGGACGGCCTCCTCGTTGTAGACCGGGATCACCAGCGCGACGGCAGGCTGTTTCATGGGATAAGAAACTGTGGTTGGTTGCCGGGGGCAGATCAACTGTGCGCTTGGGTGATCCGTAATGCAGCCGTGAGGGCGATTAGGATGAGGCTCCCGGCCGCGATGAGGGGAATCGTGTCGCCGAGGAGTTGGAGTCCGAGGGCGTATTTCGCCGCGGCGTTGTTGCCGAGCGCCAGCCCGTACATCGCCCGCAGCGGCCCCCCGTCACCCAGCGCCAGCACCGCCGGGTTCACCTGCCGGTTTTCGATCATCACATGCAGGCCAACTCCGAGCGCGGCATCAACCAGCCAGCCGGCGATCGCGAGACTGCGGACGTACGCCGGCAGCGCGGGCAGGGCGGCGATGGCCATCGCCGCCAAACCCAGCGCAAGCGGCTGCAGGCAGATGTGGCCCGCCCCCCAGCGCATGCGGGCGGGATGAACGGCGACCCCGATCACAACGAGGGCTCCCAACAGCGCGGCGCCTGGCAACCAGATCCGGATGGGTCCGAGCCGGCGGACGAGCAGCCAGAGCAACACTACGAGCCCGCCGAACCCTGCCATGCCCGGCAGGCTGGTCTGGGCGAAGACAAAGACCTGGTCGCGCAGGGTCGAAAGTCCGTCGCCGTGCTGGAGGAACGCCATGTCTGCCCCCGGCCAGGGCGGCGGCAGCACCGTGTGCTCAAGATTGAGCAGGAAATTATGCCACTGGCCGGTGCCGGAAAGCTCCCCCGCCTGCTTCACCGAGGTGTTGGCGAGGAAGGTCGCGGCGAAGCCCTGTTTGGCGATGGCCCAGCCGATCCAAGTGGCGCCAAGGAGGACGGCCCCGAGCGCGAGGCGGAAGCTGCCGGACCAAAAGGCCCCGACGGTCCACCGGTCGCGGTGCAGCCAGCCATAGGCGGCCACTGCGGCCAGTGCGTATGGCGCCGACGAATAGTGCGCGAGCACCGCGGCGGAAAAAGCGAGGCCGGACAACTGCCAATGCCGCGGTTTTCCGCCCGACATTCCCCGCCGAAAAAACCAGACCCCGGTCAGGACAAACGCCGCCGCCGCGAGCTTCGTCCACGAGTATGTGGCGTTCTGCATGAAAAGCGGGTTCACGAGCAGCAGCAGCGGGACCAGCGCGAGCGCCCGCCGTCGCCCGCCCGCTGCCACGACCAACCGGCAGAGCGGCAGCACGGCGACGGTGCCGAGCAGCGTCGTGTAGACCTGGTAAGCGGCGAAGCTGTCGTCGCCCTGCGCCATGAGGGCGGACGTCGCCAGATTCAGCAGCGGCGGTCGCGCCGTGAAGGGATCGAGCGTGAAGATCCACAGCTCGACCGGATCCTGGTGCAGGAAGTAGTGCGCGCGGTGGTAGTGCCCGACCCAGTCGCCGATCCAATCGCCACCCGAGTAGGTGCGGATCATTGCGAGCGCTCCGAGGCAACCGAGGGTCACGATCAGCCAGTTTCGCAGCAACACGCGGCTCGGAGCCCAGCGCCACCATGTCGCGACCTCCCGCCAGTGCATCACCCAGCCAAGGGCGGCCACGGCTGCGAGAATTCGCCACGCAAGAGGAGCCGTATGGGCGATGTGCAGCACTTGTCCGCCGAGCCCGAGCAGGACGACCCCGGTCGAAACAATCGCGACCAGGCGATCCTGTGGTGCCAGACGGAAGAAACGGGTCGTGAGGAGTCCGAGCCCCGGGACGAGCCAAAGAAAAACCAGCACTCCCCAGGGCAACGACATCACTTTGGGGCGCTCAGCGGTTCAGGCCAGCTGAGCAGGGTCCAGTGCGCAAAGTCCTGCGTTTGGGCATTGGCGGGCTTGAGCGCGAGGGCCACGCCCCAGTGCGTGCCGCCCCGCGGCAGGGCGATCACCTGCATCCGGGGTGGGAGTCCGGCGAAGGTGTGCGCCGGGGTCAGGGCGCGGTGGGCGAGGAAGCGCATATAGAGTCCGTCTTCGGCGTGATAGAATTTTCCTTCGCTGTAGGCTGTGATGAGCGGGTTCCACGGAAACCAGATCTGGCCGGGGAACTCCTTGGCGAGCTGGGCCGCCTGATCGTAGTGGCGCGTGGCCGGGGCTGTCGGGAAGGCCGCCAGGCGTTGGAATCGCGCGCCGGCGATGACGAGGGTCGCGACGGCGCCGAGTGCCACGATCCGCCGGGCCAGGGCAGGTCGCGTCGCCGCCGCCTCACCGAGCCAGAGCAGCGCCGCGGGCAGCCAGAGCGAGAAGCCCTGCAGCGAGTTCAGGGTGCCGCCAAACTTGAAGAACGCCGCCATGCTCGGTGGGAGGGTGCAGAGCCAGGCGAGGGTGGGTAGCAGCAGGCGCGAGTCGCGCGCGAAGATCCGCCGGCGGGCGACGAGCATGAGTGCCACCGGGATCACGATCTGCACCAGCAGTTCCGGGGACATGTCCACGGCACGCCCGACCGGATTCGGCGCCCACGGCAGATTGCCCGGAACCGTCACCATGTTGAATAACACGCCGTGCCAATCGAGCGGGCCGAATACGACTGCCGCGAGCCCGAGCCCGGTCACCGCACAGCGGAGCACATGGCGGCCGGCGGCGGCGCGGCCCAGCGTGGCGGCGAGCCAGACCAACTGCGCCGCCGCCATGCCGATGGAGGTTTGTTTGCAGGCGATCGGGGCCACCGCGAGCAACGCGGCGAACCAGAGGTGCCAGGGGCGATGGGCGCGAACCAGCGCCAGGTTGGCGAGCAGCCCGAGGGCGATGGCGACATTGTCGGCCTGCAGGTACTGGAAGGAGGCGAACGGCCAGATCACAATGGCCAGCAGGCCGGCGGTCAGCCGCTGGGCGCGCGTGAGCTCGGCGGGCCAGAGCGCGACGGTGGCGCCGATGGCGATGAGATTAAAAACCAGATTGATGGTCCCGGCCGCAAGCACCGCGCCGGCGGCGGTCGACGCCAGCACGGCCGGCGCCCACAGGATCGCGGGCAGCGGGCCGTACATCCAGGTCGTGACCGCGCCGGCGTCCTGCGGCGGATAGAAGTTCACGCCGCGCAGCAGCGCGAGGGAGGGGGCGAGGCGCACGTCGTTCCAGACACTGATCGGAAACAGGCACCAACAAACCCAGAGCCACGCCCCGGTCGCGAGCGCGGCGGCGACGAGGAGCGCGGGATCGAGTTTGCTCCGGGCGGGCAGGGGACCGGGCGGTTTCATGGCCGGGTCGGTGCGGGTGCCGCGGTGAGCGGGCCGTCGAGCGCGGTTCTGACTTCCGCGTCGGTGAGGTGGAAAGCCAGCAGCGAACCGCCGATCACCGCCTCGGGCGGGCGGTCGCGCAGGAAATTACAGAGGCGGCCGAAGCGGAGCGCCTCGAGGTCCTTGGCGTCGCGAAGCATCGTGGCCTGATCCGCGGGATCCTGGCGTCGGGCGCGATCGCTGGAAAGGTTGGTCCGCATCTCTGAGTAGAGTTGCTCGTAGCGCAGCGACCACGGGCCCATGAGGTGCAGGTAGACGCGCTGGAAATGCGTGGCACTGATGATGAACCAGCCGCCGGTCGGCAGGAGCGGGAACGCGCGCGGGCCGAAGTCGGTGATCTCGTCGGCGAAACGCGTCACCGCCAAGCCCCGGGCCTGCGGCGAGTCGGAGCCGAAGTAGGTCAGGAAAACCTTGGTGTTGTCGCCGCGGGCGGATTTCGCCGCCAACCATTCCTTCAGGTCGGGCAGGCCCTGGCCCCAGTCGTACGAGCTATCGATCAGGTGGCGCCAACCGTTGTCCGAGCCGCCGGCCGCAGAGTTGAAATACGAAAGGAAAAACGGCCGGGCGGCGACGGCCTCGAAGGCGTGGAAGGCGAGGGTCGCGCCCAGCGCCCAGCGTCCCAGCCGGGGAATTGGGAGCGTGAGCAGCCACACGGCGGCAGCGCCGGCGAGGATGTAGGCGACGGGATAGATCGGCAGGATGTGGCGATGGCCGATGTTGAGGTGGGCGGGGATCGCGGAGGCCCAGTAGATCGCGGCCAGCACGAGCAGGGGCAGGGCGCGGTAAAACCAGCGGCGTTGGCGGGGACTGCCCTTGAGTGCGGTCCACGCGAGTCCGCCGAGGGCGAGGGCGATCAGGAAAAGCGCGGGCAGGGTGGTCTTGTAGAGGAACGCGAGGGGGAAGTACTGCGGCCAGCCATCGGAACGGTAGTCGCCATCGAGAAACGCGGAGCGGGATTTCGAGTATTTGTAGGTATGGGCGAAACCCCACAGGTAGGCCTCGGGGAGAAGATGATGATCGCGCAGGGTGGCGATGAGGTGGGTCATGGCCGACGGATGGAGCGCGTTCGGCGGATCCATCAGATGGCTCTTGGCGCCGAGTTGCTCGACGTTGTCCGGCACCGCTTCCTCGTCGAGGAGCTGCGGCCAGCTGAAGAAATAC
>CAIYFD010000278.1 GCA_903925425.1 uncultured Opitutia bacterium
GCAGGCGCTTGAAGGCGTCGTCGACCGGAAGGGTTTGATAGAACTGGTCGTAATCGAGCTCGTTGTTCCAGAAGGCGGCGAAGAGCGACCAGACACCGTCCTTCGCCAACTCGCGGTTGTAGTTGTTGGCGAAGTTGGGGAGTTGGCCCGAGTCGAGACCGAAGCCCGCGAGGGCCGCGGCGAGGAGCCAGACGCCGCCGTCAAACAGGCGCCGCCGGAACGGCTGCGGCTCGGCCGCAAACCAGCGCGGGATCAGGCGCGTGCGCCAGAACAGCGCGTAACCGACGAGCGTCGCCGCGAAAAGTCCCGCATAGATCAGCGGCATCGGGTACGACTCCCGGATGTTGTCCACCACCTCCTGCGTGTAGACGAGGTAGTCGACGGCGATGAAGTTGAAGCGGACGCCAAACTCGTCCCAGAACACCCACTCCGACACCGCGCCGAAGAGCATCAGGCCGAGCGCCCCGAACAGGATGAGATGACCGAGGCCGCGCCCGAGGGGCTTGGTGAAGAACTTCGCCGGGAGCACCATCAACAGCAGGCTGAGCGGAATGGCGAAGAGCAGGCCGGCGCCGAGATCGTAGACCGCGCCGATCAGGAAGGCCGCCGGCAGGCTGAGGTCGAAGGTGACATCCCCCGCGGCCTTCACGGTGAGCGCGACCCGGATCAGGCCCGCCAGCACGACGAAGAGCAGGACGAAGATGAGCACCCCGCCGTGGCGGCGGGCGAGGATCCGGTCGAAAAAGGGCGGGAGTTTCATGGGATAGCAGTCCCTCCTGCAGGAACGCCGCGCGGCCTGACCGGAGGCCGGTACTCTGTCCCCGCTCCCCGGGCTGACAAGTCACGAATGCCGATTTGTGCCGGGACCAACATCCGTTCCGGATTTTTTGCCACCGAGGCACGGAGCGCACAGAGCCCAAGCCGCGTCTTGTTGTTTTCGGTTCGGGCCCCTAAGCCGCCGCCTTTGTGGCTAAAACCAGCCGGGGATGCCGGCCCTACCCTGTCTGCAACAACGAGGCTTGGGCTCTGTGCGCTCCGTGCCTCTGTGGCCAACCCGTTTGGGTTCCGACTGCATTTTTTCCGTGCGCCCTCACGCGACCCGCGCAAATCTGCCCACCCCCATGGCCGGCACCCAAAAATTCACCTTCATCTGCGGACAGGATGACTATCTTGTCACCCGCGCCGGCGAGCTAGCCTTCGCCGAGCTGGCGAAGGACGTGGCGGACGAGTTCTCGCGCGAGGTGATCAGCGGCTTCGCGGGCAACGTGGGCGAGGTTGAGACCGCGCTGCAGCGTTTCCGCGAGTCGGTGCAGACCGTGCCGCTGTTCGGCGGCCAGCGTGCGGTCTGGCTGCGCGACGTGAATTTCCTCGCCGACACCGTGACCGGCCGCGCTGAGGGCACGCTGAAGGTCGTCGAGGACCTGCAGCAGATCTTCACGGGCCTGAATCCCGCCGAGACCGCCGTGCTCGTCACCGCGGCGCCGGTGGACCGCCGCCGATCGTTCCCGAAGTGGTGCGAGAAGAATTCCAACTTCACCCTGGTCGGCGGCGAAGCCGAGGGCGGCGGGGAGATGCTCGCCGGCGTGGCGATCGCCGAGGCGAAGGCCCTCGGTGCGAACTTCGGCCCGGGTGCGATCGAGTTGCTGCTGGCGCGGGTCGGGCCCAACACCCGCCTGCTGGTCGAGGAGACGCGGAAACTTTCCGCTTACGCCGAGAATGCCGGCGCCGCCGAGGCGGTGATCACCGAGGACAACGTGGCCGAGCTGACGCCGAACACCGCCGAGGGCGATTTCTTCGAGACCGCCGAGGCGTTCTTCAGCGGCGACCTGAAGTGGACGCTCGCCGCGCTGCACCGTCATTTCTTTGCCGGTGGCGACGCCCGCCCCGTGATCAGCGCGCTGCAGAACCGCAACCGCCTGCTGCTGCAGGTGCGCACCCTGATCGACGCGGGGGAGGTCCGCCTTGGCGCCCGCGGGCTCGACGGCATCCAGCGGGCCGCCGCCGCCTACGCGGCGCGCTTCGGCGAAGCCGTGGCCGAGAAATCCTCTTATAATGTGTTCGCCCAGAACCCGTGGTACCTCGGCAAACTCGCCGGCACCGGCCGCCTCCCCACCCTGCGCCGCCTGATCGACAACCAGCAGGATTTCATCGCCGCCTTCGCCGAGATCGTCCGCCGCCCCCAGGAGCAGGAGGAAGTCCTCCGCGACCTCGCCGTCCGCTGCCTGGCGGCATAAACACACTTTTCCGCTGGCGCCCTCCAGCGCGCGCCGGCTTACTCGGCGGTCCCGCGTGAACGAACCTTCCCAAGTCGAAGCTGTCATCCCCAACGTCCTGGCCGAGCGCTACGCCTCGGGCGCGATCAAGGCAATCTGGTCGCAGACTGGCCGCATCGCCCTCGAGCGCGACTTCTGGATCGCGGTGATGAAGGCGCAGCGCGACCTCGGCGTGCCGATCCCCGCCGACGCGATCAAGGACTACGAGCGCGTGAAGGGCCTGATCAACCTCGAGTCCATTGCGAAGCGCGAGCGCGTCACGCTCCACGACGTGAAGGCCCGCATCGAGGAGTTCTCCGACCTCGCCCACCGCCAGTTCATCCACCTTGGGCTCACCAGCCGCGACCTGACGGAAAACGTCGAGCAGCTGCAGGTCTACCGCTCACTCAAGGTCATCCAGTTCAAGGTCGCCGCGGCACTGCTCGCGCTCTCGCGCCAGGCCGCCACCCACCGCGACCTGATGATCACGGGCCGCACCCACAATGTGCCGGCCCAGCCGACCACGCTCGGCAAACGCCTCGCGATGTTCGGCCAGGAAATGCTCGGTGCGCTCGCGCGGCTCGACGATCTCGTCGAACGCTACCCGGTCCGCGGCCTGAAGGGCGCGGTCGGGACGCAGCTCGACCAGCTCACGCTCCTCGGCGGCCGCGCCGACAAGCTCTCCGAGCTCGAGGGCCGCGTGATCAAGCACCTCGGCTTCCACGCCTCGCTCTTTGCCGTCGGCCAGGTTTACCCGCGCACCCTCGATTTCGAGGTCGTCAGCGCCCTGCACCAGATCGGCGCCTCCGCCGCGAGCTGCGCCACCACCCTCCGCCTGATGGCCGGGGCCGGCCTGCTCACCGAGGGTTTCCAGGACGGCCAGGTCGGCTCGTCCGCGATGCCGCACAAGGTCAACGCCCGCAACTGCGAGCGGATCTGCGGCTTCAGCACCATTCTCTCGGGGTACGTCACGATGACCGGCGCCCTCGCCGGCCACCAGTGGAACGAGGGCGATGTCTCCTGCTCGGTCGTGCGCCGCGTGGCGCTGCCCGACGCGTTCTTCGCACTCGACGGCCTGCTCGAGACCTTCCTCACCGTGCTGCGCCAGATGGACGTCTTCCCCGCCGCGATCGCCGCGGAGAACGAGCGCAACCTCCCCTTCCTCGCCACGACCACGATCCTGATGGAGGCCGTCAAGGGCGGGGCCGGGCGCGAGACCGCGCACGAGGCGATCAAGGAGCACGCGCTCGCCGCCGCCAAGGCCCTCCGCTCCGGCGGCGGGGCGGGCGAAGCCGACATGCTGGCCCGCCTCGCGGGCGACCGCCGCATCGGCCTCGGGAAAAAGCATCTCACCGCGATCCTCGCCGAGAGCCACCGCTTCGTGGGCTCCGCCCCGCTCCAGGTGGACGCCTTCGTCGACGAGGTGAAGCCGCTCGCGCGGAAGCACAAGACCGCCGCGGAATATCGGCCGGGAAAGCTACTGTAAGGATCGAAGGTAGGGCTTAGGCGGTGACTCAGCCGCGATATTCTCCAAACCGTTTTTTGCCACAGAGGCACAGAGACGCAGAGGTCGGATGATTGGGTTCGGCATTCCGAGTTTCCGGCCTAAAAGCAAAACCAACGAGGCTTGGGCTCTGGGAGCTCTGTGCCTCTGTGGCAAAAACTTCCGAAGACGATCGCGGCGGACTCACCGAGTCCGCCCTACCCGCAATCCATCACACCAGATCTAGCCCGTCGCCTTGATCAGGCGATGGAACGCCCGGTCGGCGGCCTCGGCGGCGCCTTGGAAACGCTTGGGGTCGACGCCGGCCTTGGTGAAGCTCTCCGGCTCGAATTTCCAGTAGCCTTCCTCTCCCGGCAGGCCGTAACTGCGATGGTCGGCCGCCCCGGCGGCGAGATGGAGCAAGTGGATCATCGGGTTGTGCCGCTTGGCGGGCAGGCAGTGATGCCGGATTGCGAGCGTCGTCTCGGGTGGCATCCGCCAGTGCGCGAGGATCTTTTCGGCCACCTGCGTGTTGGTGGTGCCCCAGCAGGCCTCCTCCCAGACATGAAGCGCCTCCCCTTGGGTGGGATCGAACTCGGTGATCCCGACGAAGCGGGTCGCAAGCCGGTCCAGGATCATCTTTCCGATCGAGCGCAGGAGCCCGATGGTATAGGCGGAGCGCGGTTCCTCCCCGGCCAATTCCGCCAACTGCTCCATGATCAGCGCCACAAAAAGCGCGTTGTGCCGGTAGAGGGCCGGATCGGTCGCGTAGCAGGAAAGCTTCACCTCGGACTGCTGGGCGGCGGCCAGGGCGCCTACCAGCCGGTGGACTTCCTTGAAGCCGATGCAGGCCACCGCTTCCTCCAGCGAGGCCGCCGGCTCGGCGCGGGCGTAGACCGAGCCGTTGGCGATGCGGATCAGACGGGAGACGAGCGCGGGGTCACGCCGCAGGACCGCCGTGACGTCCCTCGTGTCCGTGCTCGGGTTGCGAATCAGCTGCCCAAGCTCCACCAGCAGCCGTCCCGCAGCCGGGAGGCCCTGGGCCACCTCGATCAACTCGGCATCCGAAAACGTGGTGACCTTCATTTCCCCGGAGCATCGTCACGTGCGGGCCGAGCTGTAGCCCATGGCTGCAGGGAAATATCCGGAGCCGGTGGTCGGGCAAAAAGACGCCCGCTGCGGCGGTCTGAACGGGAAAGTCCGGGCGGGACGGATTTGGCCCGCCGGGTACATCCACGCCCCTGTGCTCGGCGGGCCGAATCCGCCCGCCCGGACCGGAAACAGCCGCCCCGTTTCCCTTCGCGCACCGCCGCGCCCAAAATTGGGTTTGCATCACCCCGCGGGCCGACGCTTTCATGCCCATTCGCGTTTTTTCCAACCCTTACCAAACACCCTGTCATGGCTGAAGAACTTGTAGGCAATGTCCTCGTGGGCCAGTCTGGCGGCCCCACGGCCGTCATCAACGCCAGCATCGCTGGCGTGATCGCGGAAGCCCTGAACCATGCCGCAATTGAGGAGATCTACGGGTCCCTCAACGGCGTGCTCGGCATCCTGCACGAAGACTTCATCGATCTCGCCGGGCAGTCGCAGCAGGCCATCCGCGCCCTCCGCCACACCCCGGGCGCCGCTCTGGGCACGTGCCGCTACAAGCTCAAGAAGCAGCAGGACTTCGACCGCGTTCTCGAGGTCTTCAAGGCGCACAACATCCGTTACTTCTTCTACGTCGGCGGGAACGACTCCCAGGACACCGCGGACAAGATTTCCAAGGTCGCGCAGGCCCAGGGCTACGACCTCCGCGTCATCGGCATCCCGAAGACGATCGACAACGACTTGCCGAACACGGACCACTGCCCCGGCTACGGCAGCGTGATCAAGTACATCGCCACGACCGTCCGCGAGCTGGCCTGCGACAACGCCGCCATGGGTCAGGGCGACCTCGTCCAGATCGTCGAGGTCATGGGCCGCAGCGCGGGCTGGATCGCCGCCGGCGCCTCCCTCGCCAAGCGCCGCGACCACCCGCACGATCCGCCGCACATCATCCTCCTGCCCGAGCTCGCCTTCGATCCCGAGAAGTTCGGCAACGAGGTGAAGCGTGTCCTTTCCCGCGAGAAATACTGTCTCGTCGTCGTGGGCGAGGGCCTGGTTGACGGCGACGGCAACTACGTCACCGCCGAGGCCACCACCGACGCCTTCGGCCATGCCCGCCTTGGCGGCGTGGGTGAATACCTCCGCGAGGTCCTCGAGACCCAGGTCCCCGGCGTGAAGACCCGCGTCGTCGGCCTCGGCAACGCCCAGCGCGCAGCCGCACATTGCTCCTCCAAGACGGACAACGACGAGGCCTTCCTCGCCGGCCAGGCCGCCGTCAAGGCCGCGCTCAACGGCGAGACCGACAAGATGATCACGCTGGTCCGCGGCGACACCGAGCAGTACACCTGCGAGACCGGCCTCGCCCCGCTGAGCGAAATCGCCAACGGCGTGAAGAAACTGCCGCGCGAGTGGATCAACGAGGACGGCGTGAGCATGAACTTCCAGTTCCTGCGCTACGCCCAGCCCCTCATTCAGGGCGAGGTCGCCGTGCCATTCGATACCGGCCTCCCGGTCTTCGCCCAGCTGAGCAAGAACACAGTCGATAAGGTGCTGCCCGGCTACGAGACCTGAGCGAATCAGATCTCCCGAGTTTTCAAAGGCCGGTCCCCGCGGACCGGCCTTTTTGTTTTCAACGGGTAGGGCTGAGGCGGTGCCTCAGCCGCGATTGCTTTCGGGTATTTTGCCCCAGAGGCACAGAGCTCACAGAGCCCAAGCCTCGTTGTCTTGTTTCGGATTCCAAACCCAAAACCTTCCGGACTCTCGGTCTCTGGGCCTCTGTGGCAAAAAGCGGTTTGAAATCATCTCGGCCGGGCGTCGACCCAGCC
>CAIYFD010000279.1 GCA_903925425.1 uncultured Opitutia bacterium
GGCCAAGGCGCCAGGGTCGTCCTTGCCAAAGGTCACCGGGGCAATCTCGACCATCACCGTGGCGTCGCCCAAGGGTTGATAACGCGCGTCGCGCACGCGCACCTGGAGTTTCACGGCGCCGTTGACGTCGTCCTCCTGCTGCTCGACCGCAAGTTCGACGCGCTTGGGCACATCGGAGACGAGGCGGCGGGCAACCTGGCGCCACCACTTGTCCATGTCGGCGTGGGCCTCGGCATTCTTGAAACCCCAGTGCCAGATGTCGCCGGCGAGGATCGCGCCGGTCATGCCGCGGCCGAACTTCTGGGTGATGAAGGCCGGGACCTCGGCCTGGCCGGGGGCGTTCACATTGGCGAGGACGGTGGCGCCCGGCTTGATGCCGTGCACTTTGTTCATGACATAATACGGAGCGGACGACTCGAGCCGGGTACGCTCTTCATCCTGGTTCTTCCGGAGGCGGACCCACGGCTGGAGCCAGCCCTCGCGCGAAAGATTGAGAAACCATCCCGACGTGGGCGCGGCCTGCTCGATCGGGTTATCGAGGTAGACGGGAAGCATGTCGCCGATCGGGGTGCGCGCATACTTGCCCTCCTCGAAGGACTCCATGCCGCCGAGCATCATGAACCCGCCGCCGCGCTCGGAGACGAACTTCTGCACGAGCGTCGACTGGTCCGGCGTGAAAAAGGCAGACTCGAGGTCGTCGACGATGATCGCGTGGTACTCGTAGAGATCCTCGGGCGTGCGCGGGAACCCGGACTTGAGCTCAATTTCGTCCTTGGTGTTGAGGCGGATCATCACGGCCTGGTCGAAACGTTCGGCGTCCTCCGCAGCCTGCTTCTCGAAGCCGCTGAAGAGCGGGTTGACGGTCTCGCCGGCGCGGCCGAGGTAGTTGAACTTGGGCTCGCGCTTAGCGACGCGGATGAAACCAACGAGATCGAGCTCCTTGTCGTCCTCGAGCGCGCGATGGAGGAACTTGTACTCCCAGTTGGGCCGGCCGGAAACGTAGAGGATGCGGTAAGGGCCGGTGTCGCGGTTCACGACCACCACGCGGGTGTTGTTCACCAGCGTGGCTTCCTCCGAGGCCGTGGAGGCGTCGGCGGGGCTGGCAACGACCTGGTAGAAGGAGAGGCCGGGAGTGTCGGGCTTGAGCTCGAAGCGGAACGCCATCGCCTGCGCGCCGGAGCGGGCGCTCGAGGTCTGTTCCTGGAGGGTCTTCCCCGTACGGTCGTTCAGCTTAACGGTGACTTTCTGACCACCGTAGCCAGGGGCGTTCACGTCGGCCTGGATCGTGACGGGGGCATCCTCGAACGCGGTCTGGGTGACCGAGACCTGCTGGACGGAGATGTCCTTGATCGCGTCGGGCTTGCCGATCACGACGGGATAGACGGGCGGCACGCCAGTGAGGTCGGGCAGCGAATTCTTGATGTCCGTGGCATTGCCGTCCGTGAGCAGGAACACGCCGGCCAGTGCGCGGCCTTGGAAACGCTCCTTCAGGGTGCGGAGAGCACCGGCGATGCCGGAGGAACGGCCGTCAAAGACCAGCTCGTGATAGTCGCTGGTGGACTGCAGGCGGCTGTCGAACAAGTAGCGGCGGAGCTCGAAGGTGTCGCCCAGTTCCGCGAGCCAAACGGCCTTCGCGGGATCGACGAGGTCGACGAGATTCTCGCCGCGGGTCTTGGCCGAGCCGGTGTCCTTGATCTGCATGCCCTGGCTGTTGTCGGCCACGACGGCAATGAGGTTGGCGCCGACCTTGGCGCGTTCGCCGAACCAGAGCGGCTCCAGCAGGCAGAGGGCGAGCGCAACGAGCCCGAGGGTCTTGAGCCCGAGGCAGACCCAGCGGAAGGCGCCGGAGCCCGACCGGTAGCTCCACACGAGCACCGCGAGCGCGAGCGCGAGGAAGGCGATGCCCGGCCAGAGCCATTGCGTACCGGAGAAAGTGAGGGCGGCGAAAAGGGTCATGTCGCGGAGCGGCCGCCGGAAAACGGCGCGGAACGGTCAA
>CAIYFD010000280.1 GCA_903925425.1 uncultured Opitutia bacterium
CCACTGGCCGCAGTACTCGATTCATCGTGGCCGCCTGCAAATGCTGTTGTACGACGCCGCGGTCGAGCGCCTCGGGCGCGGGCAGGTGCATGCCGGTCACCATTTGGCCGGCTTCGAGCAGGATGGCGCCGGCGTGACGGCCCGCTTCACCGATCGCACGACGGGAGAGCCCGTGGGGGAGGAGCGTGGCGACGTCCTCATTGGCGCCGACGGCATCCATTCCGTTGTGCGGCGCGCGTTTTATCCCAGCGAGGCCACCCCGCCGTTCGGGGGCCGTATCCTCTGGCGCGGCATCACGGAGGGTCCGCCTTTCCTCACGGGGAAGACGATGATCATGGCCGGCCATCCCGACGTGAAATTCGTGGCCTACCCGATCTGCCCCGACACGGCGGCCCGCGGCCGGGCGCTGATCAATTGGATCGCCGAGCTGCAGGTGGGGGGCGGCAAGGCGCCGATCCCGCGCGACTGGAACCGCCTCGCCGACCGGGAGCATTTCGCGCCGGCGTTCGCGGGGATGAAATTCGACTGGCTCGACGCGCCCGCCTTGATCGCCGGGGCCCCGGAGGTGTACGAGTTCCCGCTCGTTGACCGCGATCCCGTGCCGCGCTGGACCTTTGACCGCGTGACCCTGCTGGGCGATGCCGCCCATCCCATGTTTCCCATCGGTTCCAACGGCGCCTCGCAGGCGATCCTCGATGCGGCTGCCCTGGCCGACGCCCTGGTAACGGCCCCGGACCCGCTCGCCGCTTTGCGGAAATACGAGGACCGCCGGCTTGCGCCGACGTCCCAGCTTGTGCTCAACAACCGCCGCCATGGTCCGGAGATCGTGATGAAGCTGGCCGAGGAGCGCGCGCCGCAGGGCTTCAAGGACGTGTCCGAGGTCTTCGCGCCCGGCGAACTCGCGGAGATCGCGCAGAAGTACAAGGTCGCCGCGGGTTTCGATCGCGAGCGCCTCAATTCTCTCGGCCAGGGCTCAGCGCCCGCCGTGAGCTGATCACTCACGCCATGAAAGTCCCCACGCGTCCGCTCGCCACCCCGGAGTTTGGCTTCGAGCCGGGCTGGGAACAGGCCTTGGCGGCGCGCGACGACGAGCGCCTCGCCGCGATGCTGGCGGGTGATGCGGCGCGGCTTGAGGCCGTGTACTCGGTCGATCTTCGCTTCGGACATTCGATCGGGCGCGTAGATACCCGTGCGGAACTCGTCCGGGTCCACGCCGAGCGGAGCCTCGTGTGGTCGGCGTTTGAATATCCTGAGCGCCGCTTCCGCCCCGTAGGGCAGGGCGTGGCGCTGATGGAGGGCCGCCTGCTGGCGCGCGGCCTCGACCTCGGGGTTGTGCTCAACCTCGATCTCGTCTTCCTTGCCGTCTGGTGGCGCGAGGCCGCTGGCTGGAAGCTGCTCGCTTGGCAGTCGACCAACCGGTCCAAGTCCCTTCCTTCCCCATGATCCTGCCCAAGTCGAACCGCCTGACCGAACCCCAGCTCTCCGAGGTGAACGCCATCGTCGCCGAGTTCGGCTGCAGCGTGCAGCCGATCATCGGCGCCGTGCGCACCATCTACGCGATCGTGGGCGACGAGCGTGACGAGCTTATGATCAACCGACTGGAAGGCCTCGACTACATCGATCGCATCGACCGGATCCAGTCGCCGTTCAAGCTGATGGACCGGCGCTCCGATCTGGCCACGCACCGGATTACCATCGGCGGGGTCACGCTGGGCGAGCAGCTCCTGGTTATTGCCGGCCAGTGCACGATCGATCCGAAGAATCCCAATTACTTCTACGAAACCGCCGCCGCCGTGAAGGAGGCTGGGGCGCACGTCATCCGCGGCGGTGTCTGGAAGCCGCGTACCAACCCTTACTCTTTCCAGGGTGACACCAAGTCGCTCGACATCCTGATGGAGGCTCATCGCCGGACCGGTCTGCCGGTCGACGCCGAAGTGATGGATGAGCAGCAGCTGGCAAACGCCCTCGCGGCCGGTGTGCACATGCTGCAGGTCGGCGCGCGCAACGCCTTGAACTATTCGCTGCTGAGCGCGATCGGTCGGGCCGTCGCCAACCGGAAGACGGTCGTGCTGCTCAAGCGCAGCCTCCATATGGGCCCGTTGAGCGAGTTCATCTCGGCGGCGGAATACATCGCCGCGTTCGGTAACCCCAACGTTGTGCTCTGCCCGCGTGGCACGTCGCCGGCGCCCGATGGCTATCGCAATCACCCTGATGAGTGCATCACGCCGCTGCTCAAGGAAAAGACCTGGGCGCCCGTGGTCGTCGATCCTTCGCACTCTGTCGGCAAGGCCGTCTATGTGCCGGCCTGCGCTCTCGCGGCCGTAGCCTACGGCGCCGACGGACTCTGCATCGAGGCCCACGTCAGCCCGAGCCACGGCATCGGCGACGATCCGAAGCAGGCCCTGACGCCGGCTGTCCTGGCGGAAACCATCCGGCGGGCCAAGCAGCTCTGGAAACTGCAGCGGCCGACGCCGCCGTCCGGCGGGTAGGGCTGAGGCGGTGTCTCAGTCGGGTTCTGAAAATCATCGCGGCTGAGGCACCGCCTCAGCCCTACCTCCTGACCAACCTTCGAGCTCGATGGCCTTGAGGTGCCCCGTCCGCTCACCCTCCCAGGTACGTCGCGCGCAGGCGCGGGTCGCGGCGGAGGTCGGAGCTCGGGCCGTGCATGGCCACGTGGCCGCTTTCGAGGACGTAGGCCGTGCTGGAGATTTCCAAGGCGAGCCGGGCGTTCTGTTCGACGAGCAGGATGGGCAGGCCGCGGTCGCGGCTGATCTCCACAATCTTCTCAAAGATCGTGGTCACGAGCCGCGGCGCGATGCCGAGCGAGGGCTCGTCGAGCATGAGGAACTTCGGCTCGCCCATCAGGGCGCGGCCGATGGCCAGCATTTGCTGTTCACCGCCGGAAAGGGTGCCCGCCGTCTGCCGGAGGCGTTCCTTGAGCCGGGGAAATATCCCGAAGACATATTCGCGGTTGGCGTCCGTCTTGGCCGTGTCATTCAGCAGGTAGGCGCCCATCGCGAGGTTCTCCGAGACGGTGAGATTGGCGAAGACCATGCGCCCCTCGGGGACATGGTTGAGACCGAGGGCGACAATCCCGTGGGCCGGCTGGCGTGTGATGTCCTGGCCGAGGAACTCGATCTTCCCGGAGACGGGCCGAAGCAGGCCGGAAATCGTGCGCAGGGCGGTGGTTTTCCCGGCGCCGTTGCCGCCGATGAGCGTGACGATCTGCCCGGCGTCGACCGTGAACGACACGCCGCAGAGGGCCTTGATCACCCCGTAGGAAACATGGAGGTCAGTGACGGTGAGCATGCTCAAGGTTTCTCCTCGCCGAGGTAGGCCTCGATCACCTTCGGGTCGCTCTGGATCGCGGCGGGCGGGCCCTCGGCGATCTTGAAGCCGTAGTCGAGCACGGTGATGCGTTCGCAGACGCCCATCACGACCTTCATCGAATGCTCCACGAGCAGGATGGAGAGGGAAAACTGCTCCCGGATCTGGAGGATGAGCCGGCTGAGCTCGGCCTTCTCGGTGGGATTCATCCCGGCGGCGGGTTCGTCAAGCAGCAGGAGCTTGGGCTTCGTGGCGAGCGCGCGCACGATTTCGAGCCGGCGCTGTTCGCCGTAGGGCAGGGAGGCCGCAGGGGCGTCGCGCAGCCGGCCGAGGTTGAAGATCGCCAGCAACTCGTCGACCTGCCGGTTGATGTCCGCCTCGTCCGCGCGGAACGCCGGGGTGCGCGCAAGCGCCTGGAAGGGACCGGTCGTGCGGTGGGCGTCGCAGGCGGCGCGGACATTGTCGGCGACGCTCAGCCCGCCGAAGAGCCGGATGTTTTGAAACGTGCGCGCGATGCCGAGCCGCACGCGGCGGTTGACCGGCAGCCCGGCGAGGTCCTGCCCGCGGAAAAGCACGCGGCCGGAGCTGGGGGCGTAGATGCCGGTAATGAGGTTGAAGACCGTGGTCTTGCCCGCGCCGTTCGGGCCGATGAGTCCGACGAGCTCGTCCTCGCCGATCGTGAGGTTCACGTCGTTGACGGCGGTGAGCCCGCCGAAACGCAGGGTGACCTGCTCAAGCTGGAGAAAAGGACCGCTCATCGGCTGGCCTGGGCGCGGCGGGAAGAGAAATTGAGCAGGCCCTGCGGGCGGGTGATCATCAGGATGATCAGCAGCACGGAGTACAGGATCATGCGGTTGGAGACGAAGTCCCGGATGGCGGGAGGCAGTGACTCGAGGTTGGCGAGGGCGCGCAGCAGTTCGGGCAGGACGGTCAGCAGGACCGCGGCGCAGCAGACGCCGACCATGCTGCCCATGCCGCCGAGGATCACCATGACCACGATGTCCATCGACCGCATGAAGCCGAAGGCCTCGGGGTGGATGAACTGCTTGAAATGGGCGTAGAGCCCGCCGGCCAGGCCGGCGAAGAAGGCGCCGGTGGCGAACGCCACGATTTTATAGCGGGTGGTGTCGAGGCCCGACGACTCCGCCGCGATCTCGTCGTTGTGGGTGGCGAGGAAACCCCGGCCATAGGTCGACTGCACGAGATTGTGGACCACGAGGATCGCGAGCGCGGCGCCGGCGAAGGCGGAGAAGAATCCTGTGTACTGCCCGATGCCGGTCAGGCCGCGCTGGGCCCCGAGCGGCTCGGCGTTCTGCACCGCGCCCTTGATGATCTCGTTGAAGCCGAGCGTGACGATTGCGAGGTAGTCGCCCCGCAGACGCAGCGACGGTACGCCGACCGCGAGGCCGACGAGGCCGGCGCAGAGGCTGCCCGCCAGCAGAGCGGACGCAAACACGACGAGGCCGTTGACCCCGGAAGGAGTGCCGGCCTGCAGGGTGAGCCAGGCCGATGCGTACGCCCCGACTGCCATAAAGCCGGCGTGGCCGAGGGAGAACTGGCCGGTGTAGCCGTTGATCAGGTTCAGGCTGACCGCGAGGATCAGGTTGATCGCGATGCCGACAAGGATGTCGAGGGCGTAGGGCCCGAGCCAGCCGGCAACCGGCGCCAGCACGGCCAGGCCGGCGAGCACGAAGAGAAACACGAGGTTGGGGCCCGGGCGTTTCACGAGGTTGGGTTCGGCGACAGCATGATCGAAGGGGACGGGTTCGGTCGGTTAGGAACGGGAATTTCAAATTTCAAATTTGAGATCTGAAATCGTTCAGGATGCGTGACTGGGCTCTTCATCATACCTTCTCCGGTTGGAATCGCCCCAGCAGGCCGGCGGGACGGAAGAGGAGGATCAGGATCAGGACCCCGAAGACGATTGGATCGCGGTAGGTCGGCGAAAGGTAACCGACGACCAGGGCTTCGAGCACGCCGATGAGCAGTCCGCCGACCACGGCGCCGGTCAGGCTGCCGATGCCGCCGAGGACGGCCGCGACGAAGGCTTTCAGGCCGGCGGCGATGCCCATGAGCGGGTCAATCGAGGGCTGCTGGATGGAGGCGAGAATGCCCGCCGCGCCGGCGAGCGCCGAGCCGAGTCCGAAGGTCAGCGCAATGATCCGGTCGAGATCCACGCCCATCAACTGGGCGGCGGTGGGATTGAGCGACAGCGCGCGCATGGCGAGGCCCGTCCGGGTTTTCCCGACGATCTGGCGCAGGCCGCCGAGCAGGAGCAGCGCGACGCCGAGCACGAGCACCTGCGACAGGGTGATGGTGAGCGTCGCGAGCGAGCCGAGCGACGCCGGCAGCGCGAGGGCCCGGTCGGTGATAAGCTCCGGAAAGGAGCGCGGGCTGGCGCCGAAGACGAACTGGCCGCCGTTCTCCAGCAGCAGCGAGACACCGATCGCGGTGATGAGGACGGTGAGTCGCGGCCGGTCGCGGAGGGGGCGGTAGCAGAGGCGTTCGATGGCCATGCCGGCGAGCGCGCAGGCGAGCATGGCAATCGGCAGCACGAGCAACACCGCGGCGAACGAGGGCGAAAGCCCGGTGATCCGCAGCACCGCGGGGCCGACATAAAAGCCCGCGAAGGCCCCCAGCATGAAGATGTCGCCGTGGGCGAAATTGATGAACCGCAGGACCCCGTACACCATCGTGTACCCCAGCGCGATCAGCGCATAGATCCCGCCCTGGGCGAGCCCGTTGATCAGCTGTTGCAGGAACTCGATCATGGGATCGGAAGAGAGCGGAGCGTCTCTCGGCCGATCAAGGCGCCACCGACTCCTGAAATTTGTAGGCGCCGTTGCGGATGGTGAGGATGACGGCGGACTTGGCAGCGTTGCGCTGGGCGTCGAGGGTGATCACGCCGGTGAGTCCGGGGTGGTTCTTGGTCGCCGCGATGGCGTCGCGGAGCTTGGCGCTGTCGGTGCCGCCGGCGCGCTTGATGGCGTCGGCGAGGATCATGGCGCTGTCGTAGCCGAGGGCGGCCATGTCGTCGGGCTCGGACTTGTACTTGGCGCGAAAGCGGCGGACAAAATCCTGCACGGCCGGGCGGGTGTCATCGGGGCTGAAATGCGCGGAGAAGAACGAGCCATCGAGCGAACCGGCGGCGACCGGGAGCAGGGATTCGCCCACCCAGCCGTCGCCGCCGAGGAACGGCGCGGTCAGGCCGAGCAGGCGGGCCTGCTTGCCGATGAGCGCGACCTCGCCGTAGTAGCCGGGCAGGAAGACCGCGTCGGGGCTGGCGGCCTTGACGGAGGTGAGCTGGGCGCGGAAATCCTTGTCGCCGCTGGAGTATTTCTGGTCGCGCACGATCGTGCCGCCGTTGGCGGTGAAATACTTCACGAAGAACTCGGCGAGGCCGACGGAGTAGTCCTGCTTCACGTCGGTGAGGAGGGCGATTTTCTTCCAGCCCTTGCTGAGGGCGAACTTCGCCATGACGGTGCCCTGAAAGGGATCGATGAAACAGACCCGGAAGATGTAGTCGCCGGTCTCGGTGACCTTCGGGTTGGTCGAGGCGGGCGAGATCATCGGGATCTTGTTCCGCTGGGCGATGGGCGCGCCCTCGAGCGATTTGGAGGAGGCCACCTCGCCGAGGAGGGCGACGACCTTGTCCTGCGCGATGAGCTTCTGCACCGCGGTGGCCGCCTGACCGGCGGCGGACTGGTCATCCTCGGTGATGAGCTGGAGCTTGCGGCCGAGGACGCCGCCCGCGGCGTTGAGCTCGTCGATGGCGAGCTGGGTCCCTTTGTGGGATTCCTGGCCGAAGCTGGCGTTGCCGCCGGTGAGGGAGGCGAATTCGCCGATCTTGATGACTTCCTGGGCGGCGGCGGAACCGGCGAGAAGAGCAAGTCCGAGGAGGGCGGGGAGAAGGCGGAGGTTCATGGAAATTGGGGTCGGGGAGGGACGGGAAAGCCGCGCCAGCCAAGGAGACGCCGGCCGGATTTTCAAACTGTATCGCGGGTGGACTAGCAGGGATCGTTCCGTGGGAGCACGGTTTGGGTTTTGCCTTCCCGGTTTCCGCGCATTTCATCGCCCGGGTTGAACACCTTTGACCGCCACCTGCTGCGTGAATGGTTCCGGATCCTCGGGATCGTGCTGCTCGCGACGACCGGCATGATGTTCGTGCAGGTGCTGTTCGACGATTTCCAGCGATTGCGCGACCTCGGCGCCCGGGGGCTCGATCTCTGGATGTATGTGCTGGTCACGCTGCCGAGCTTCCTGGCGTTTGTCCTGCCGCTGACCCTGCTGCTTTCGCTGTTGTTTGTGCTCGGGCAGTTGCACCGGGCCAACGAACTCACCGCGATGCGCGCGGCCGGGGTGGGCTTCATGCGGATCACCCGCCCGGTCTGGGTGGTCGGGATCCTGGCCTGCGCGGGGATGTGGTGGCTGAATTCGTCGATCGTGCCCTGGTCGGTCGAGCGGTCCCGCCAGCTCAGCGAGGCGATTCAGGACCGGCACGAGTTGAAGGTGCTGCCGGCGGAGCGGGTGGGTGCCGTGGGCAGCGTGGGCTTCGACAATTACCAGCAGCGCCGGCTTTGGTTCTTCAACAGCTACAGCCGCGGGGCCGGACGCGGTTACGGGGTGACGGTCACGCTGCTCGACGCGGCCCGGCGGGAACTCACCCGCATCCGGGCGACCGAGGCGCGGCCGCTCCCAGGCAACGGCGGCTGGGAGTTCCTCGACGGCAATGTGGTGAACTTCGACCCGGGGTCGGGCGGGG
This sequence comes from uncultured Opitutia bacterium, assembly GCA_903925425.1. Classification (GTDB taxonomy): domain Bacteria; phylum Verrucomicrobiota; class Verrucomicrobiia; order Opitutales; family Opitutaceae; genus CAIYFD01. The sequence continues at coordinate 8,090 of CAIYFD010000280.1, forward strand.
TCGAATCCATCCCGCCCTTCGAGCGTTTGGTGCGGGCCGATTTCCACGAGGATCCGGACCTCATGCTCAAGATCGACCGGCGGGCGGTGGACCTTTCGTTCTTCGAACTGCGCAGCCTGATGGACTATTTTGAAGTGGGGAACAATCCGAAGGGCGCCGCCTACGCGGTCCGCTACTACGGACTGCTGGCGGACACGCTGAGCCCGCTGATCATCATCGCGATCGCGATCCCCTTCGCGGTGAGCGGGGTGCGGGCGAACCCCGCCGTGGGCGTCTCCAAGTCGATCGGGCTCTTTTTCCTCTATTACGTGCTGAACAACGTGGCCGGCTCGCTGGCGATCAAGGGCGTGCTTGATCCGGAGTTGGCGGCCTGGATTCCGAACGGGGTCCTCGGCCTGCTCGCGGTTTGGTTCTTCGCGCGGCTGCGGTGAGGGGCTCTCGGTAGGGCTGAGGCGGTGCCTCAGCCGCGATGATCGCATCCGATCCCGGCTGAAGCACCGCTTCAGCCCTACCCGCAATCACCACGAGCCCGCTTACCGCCAGTTGTAATTGAAGCTGATGCTGATCCGCTCGGAGGCGACGCGGTTGGCGGCGACCTCGTGGCGGAGCCAGCTCTCGAAGAGGATGACGTTGCCGGCGCGCGCGGGGTAAGTGATGTGGGATTTGACGGCCGGGCGGGCGTCGGACTTGCGGGGCGGGGCGGCCATGAAACGCTCGATCCGCGGGTCCTCGAATTTCAAGCCGGGGCAGCCGCGCGGGGTCATGACGTAATAGGTGCCGCTGATGAACGAGAGCGGATGGATGTGCCCGGAGTGGGCGACGCTTTCCGGCATGATGTTCACCCAAAGGTCGGTCAGCGCGATCTCGCGGCCCTTCATGTCGAACTCGAGCTGGCGGGCAAAGGTGCGGACGTGGCCGTCGAGCCGTCGGGCGAGCTCGGTGAACGTGCTGGAGAAGCGGTGCAGCTCGTTCATCGAGGCGTAGCTGGTGTAGCCACCCGGATAGTTTTTCGCGGACCAGCGCCGGCCGGCGTCATCGTAGTCCCGCAGCCGGCGGCACTCGTCGGCAAGGTCGGCATTGTAGCGGGCAGGATCGCCCCGGCGGAGCGGCTCGCTGTAGATGAGGGTGGGAAACCAGGCGCGGGTTGGCATGGGGAATCGGAGGGCGGATGACGGATGACGGACGGCTGTTTGAACGCTCAACGCTCAACACCGAACTCTCAACGCTCAAGTCGGGCCGCGATCACGGTGGCCCCTCTTCCGCTTACAGGCCGGCGCGGTGATGGAACGGGTGCTTGCTCGCTTCCGTCGGGGCCACGGGCTTGGTCCACGCGAGGGAAGCCGGGCTGCGGAGCACATGCAGCTGCCAGAATCCGAAGATCACGCCGAAAGAGTACGACAGGACCATGAACACCACGCGCTGAGTGCCGGGCAGTTCCACGTCGGGGCGCAGGAGCCAGAGCAGCATGCCGAGGCCGATGCCGATCGACGCCGCGATGCAGAAATAGCTCCAGAGGATGCCGGCCCGCCGCGCGATTTCGCAGCGGAAGATCAAGCCGAGGCCGATGCCGACCATGATGATATCCCAAACGAGTGGCACAAGCAGGCCAAGGGGTTCGGTGCGGGGGCCTAGTCCGAAGACTGTGCGAATGCCAAACACCACGAAGAGCGCTCCCGCGCTTAGGGTACAGAGGGGTAATTTCTTCATCAGGGGTACTGACAGAAAGCGTGCCGTGACCTTGGGGGGCGCGTGCATGCTGTCGAGTCCGGTTTCAGCCTAATAGTTTTGAACGCCCGGGGCTGCGCATGGATTGGCGGATTCCCGGCATTGCGGGACCGGTCCGAGCCCACCAGTTTCCGCCCCATGCCGCCGCCCGACATTCTCTGGATCGTGACCACGCAATGGCGTGGGGCGGCGGGAGGCTGGGCGGGCGATCCCAACGCGCGCACGCCACACCTCGACCGCTTGGCGGCGGGCGGAACCTGGTTCCGGCAGGCGGTGACGCCGCATCCCTTCGGGCCGTTCGCGCGGGCGGCGTTGCTGACCGGCGTGCCGTCGCCGGCCAATGGGGTGGCCGATTACTTCAATCCGCTTCCGGCGGACGCGCGGACCATCGCGCACCGGATGGAGGCCGCGGGCTATGCGAGTGCCTGGTTCGGCAAATGGCACCTGGCGAAACGCGATCCCCGCGCGCCGCTCGTGGGCGAGGCGCATGCCCGCACCTTCGTGCCGCCGGAGGCCCGCGGCGGTTTCGGTTTCTGGGAAGGCTTCGAAGGCGGGTTTCTCCTCAATGATCCGTGGCTGCACGGGACGGAGCTGCCGCAGCCGACCCGCTTCGCCGGTTACCAAAGCGATGTGGTCTGCGGGCGGGCGGCGGACTGGTGGCGGCGGGACTCAGACCGGCCGCGTTTCGTCGTCGTGAGCCTCGAGGCGCCGCACCCGCCCTACGACGCGCCGGTGCCCGAGGGAATTGAACGCCCGGATCCCGCCGCGCTGGAGCTGCCGCCCGGCGTGCCGCGCGGCGGAGTGACCGAGGCGCGGGCGCGGCGGGAACTCGCCGGTTATTACGCGCATATCGCCGCCACGGACCGGGCGATCGGCGTGCTGCTGGAAAAAATCCCGCGGGGGGTGCTGGTGGTCTGCACGAGCGTGCACGGCGACATGCACGGGTCCCACGGGCTTTTCCGCAAGGGCTGGCCGCATGAGGAATCGGTGCGGGTGCCGCTGATTGTCAGTGCGCCCTCCTTCGCCAAGCCTACGGAGGGTTCGTCCAGTCGCTTCGCGCCAGGCGAAGAGGACAGGGGACGGATCGATGACCGGGCGGTGTCGCTGCTGGACCTGCCGGCGATGACGCTCGCATTGGCGCGCGGTGAAACCCCGGTTTTGACGGGAGAGCACCGGGCGATCTCGATGCCGTCGGTGGTACGGCTGCCGGACCAGTGCGACCGGGTCTGGCGCGGGGTGCGGACCCGCACGCGCAAGTTGGTGCTAAACGACGACGGCAGCCCGTGGCTATTCTTTGACCTGGAGTCGGATCCCGGCGAGCGGGTGAACCTAGCGGCTGATCCTTCGCGGCGGGAAGAGATCGCGGCTTTGGCCGCGCTCAGCCGATGACTTCGATCTTTTTCGGCTCCTTCGGAAATAGGCGGCGGATCGAGTCCTCAATTTCATTCAGCTTCATCGGCTTGGTGATGTAGTCGTCCATGCCGGCGGCGAGACAGAGTTCCCGGTCACCGACCAGTGCGTTGGCGGTGAGGGCGACGATGCGGGGCTGGCGGATCCGGGCGATGCGCTGGCGGATCTGGCGGGTGGCCTCGAGGCCGTCCATTTCGGGCATCTGCAGGTCCATCAGGACAAGCTGATAGGCGCGCTGTTCGATGGCGGCGACGGCCTCAAGCCCGTTGGCGACGGCATCGGCGCGGTACCCAAGGCGCTCGAGGAAACGCAGGGCGACCTTCTGGTTCACCACATTGTCCTCCGCGAGGAGGATGTGGAGCGGGTAGGTCTCGGCGAACAGGCCCGGGGTGGCGGCCGGGGCGCTGGGCGCCGGCTCTGGCACCGTGTTGTAAAGGGCGGCGAGTGCGTGGCCCAGCGCCGAGGTCTTGACCGGCTTGGCGATGTAGGCGGTGGGCCGGCTGCCGGGGGGCACGCCGGGGGCGCTCTGGCCGAACGGCAGGAGGAACAGGCGCGGTACGCCGGTGCGCTCGAGCAGGCCGCGGAACGGCTCCGACTCATTGGCGAGGCGGTCCGCCACGACGAGGGAGAGAGGCTTGCCGGCGGCCGCCTCGATCGCCGCGGCGGAATCGCCGGCGACCAGACAGGCCGCGCCGCGCGACTCGAAGTAGGTCCGCAGCCGGCGTTGGGTGACGACATGGGATTCGACGACCAGGACCAGACCGGACTTGAGCCCCGGCGGGAGCGGGACCGGCCCGGCCCCGGCGGGCACGGGGGCGGTCGTGGTCTCGATCGTGAAGATGATCTTGGTGCCGCGGCCCGCGGCGCTCTCGGCCCGGATATCGCCGCCCATCAGGGTGCACAGGCGCTGGCAGATCGCGAGGCCGAGGCCGGTGCCGCCGTATTTCCGCGTGGTCGAGGAGTCCACCTGTGAGAAGGCCTTGAAGAGCCGGTCCATCCGGTCGGGGGCGATGCCGATGCCGGTGTCGCTCACGCTGAGCTCCAGTCGGATCGGCCCGTCCGTCGCGGTGGCCGGGGTGAGCCGGCGGATCTCCACCGCGATGCTGCCGGTAGGGGTGAACTTGACGGCGTTGTTGGCGAGATTGACGAAGATCTGGCGGAGGCGGGTGGGGTCGCCGACGATCCACGCCGGGACGTCCGGGGCGATGTCGTACGTGAGCTCGATGCGCTTGGCGGCGGCGTCGAGCGAGGAGAGGTCGAGGGCTTCCTCGACGCAGTTCGACAGCTCGAAAGGCAGGTGCTCAAGCTCGAGCTTGCCGGACTCGACCTTGGAGAAGTCGAGGATGTCGTTGATGATGGTGAGGAGCGCCTCGCCGGAGTTGCGGATGGTGGTGACGAACTCCCGCTGCTCGTTGGTCAGCTTGGTGTCCTGCAGGAGGCTGGTCATGCCGATCACGCCGTTCATCGGCGTGCGGATTTCGTGGGACATCGACGCGAGGAAGTTCGACTTGGTGCGCGAGGCCTCGTCGGCGACGGCCTTGGCGTGGCGCAGGGCCTGCTCGGTTTCCACGCGGGCGGTGATGTCCGCGAGCATGGCGATGAAGTTCTCGAGCTGGCCGGCCTGGTTGCGCACCGGCTGGATCTCAAGCTGCAGGTCGAAGCGCCGGCCGGACTTGGAGTAATTGACGATGTCGGTGCTGAGGCCGCGGCCGCTGCGGAGCGAGGCCTGGACCCGGCGGAGGGTCCACCGGTTGGTCTCCGGGCCGGCCATGAGGTCGATGGGGTTGCGGCCGATGACCTCGGACAGCGGGTACTCCATGATCCGGGAGAAGCTCTCGTTGACCCACTCGATGCGGCCGTCGATCGAGCAGATGATGACCAGGTTGTCCGTGCGGGCGGCCACGAGCGAAAGTTTGCGCGCGACCGCCTGGCTGGCGCGGAGGGCTTCCTCCGCCTGCTTGCGCTCGGAGATGTCCTGCACGGTGCCGACGATGCGGGTCGGCACCCCGCGGTCGCCCGGGGCGATCGCCCGGGTCCGCATGTAGACCCAGTGCCAGGCTCCGCTCTGGCTGCGGACGCGGAATTCCGGATCGGCAAAGGGCTGGGACCCGCCAATGAGGCTGTCGATGCGGTCGCGGTACGTGCGCAGGTCGTCGGGGTGGATCAGCGACTGCCAGGCGTCGACCGTGGCGGGCATGCGGGCGGAGTCATAGCCCAGCATGGCCCAGAGGCCCGGGCTGTAGTAGACGGTGTTCACCCCGATGGTCCACTCGAAGATCCCGATCTGCGTGGAATCGAGCGCGAGGCGCAGGCGTTCCTCGGCGGACTTGAGGCGGCCCTCCACGCGGCGGCGTTCCTCGTTCTCGGTCGAGAGGCGGGCATTCGTGTCCTCGGCGAGCAACTGGCCGGCAAACGAGCGGCGGGCCAGATGGACCGTGAGGCCGAGCAGGCCGGTGATGCCGAGGCCGCAGGCGAGGGCCAGCTCGGGCAGGTAGCCCCGGACGGTGGTCCGGTGCTGTTCGTCGGGGGTGATCTCGAACTGGATGTCGCGGCCGGAGATTGGAACCAGCTGCTTCACCGTCGACTCACGGTCGGGCACGGCTTCCTCCAGATGTTCGAACATGAGCTGGCCGCCCGCCCAGATCCTGATGCTGAAGTCCTCGACTGCGCTCTTGGTGATCGCCTCGAAAAATTCACGCGTGGCGAATTCCGCCACGGCCACCGTCGTGGTGCGGCCATTCTGCATGATGGGGACGTAGACCGCGAAGACCAGGCCGCGGGTCGGATGCGTGACCGGATCCGAGACGATCATTTCCTGCCGTATGGCCGCCCGATCGAGCGCGAGCTTTCTGGCCGGATCCGTCCCGTGGTCGAGGTTGCGGATGCCTTCGTTGCCCTTGGACGGATAAAACCAGGTGGTGCGGCGGGTGTCGGGGTCGACTCGCTGCAGGTTGACCAGCTCGGGAAAAAACTTCCGCAGTGCGGCATAATCAGCCGACCAGATCCCCTCCTGCGTCGAGGGCGCCGCCCACACGGCGACTACATTGGTGACCTGGCTGGTGCGCGCATCCAGCTCCTGGCGGGTGTCCGTCACGAGCTTGTTGATCCGTTCCTGGGTGTCGACGACGACAAACCGGCGCTCGCGTTCGCGCAGGCCGACCCAGAGGACGAGCGTCACGGTGAGGCAGCCGATGATGGCCGGCAGCGGAGCCCAGGCGGGCGGGCCGGCCCGCTCGCGCTGGCTGTCCTTCCACGCAAGGGCGAGGCTCGCCACGCCCAACAGCACGAGGATGATGGCGTCGGGATAACGGACCGGGACGCGTCCGCCCCACATGTAGACGGTTTCGTTCTGCAGGAACTGCCCGAGGAAGGAGGTGCTGCCGACGGCGATCGCGGCCGAGCCCGTGCCGGCGGCGAAGGCGCGATACCAACGCCGGCCGATCCGGTTGCTGCGCATGACTAGGGTGAGTCCGGCGAGGAAGATCCCGGCGGACACGACAACGGCGGTGGAGGTAGGAGCGGATCCGTCGGCCGTCAGGTCAGGCACCCGTCCGGGGTTGAGCATTTCGTCGAGCCCGAGGCTGCGCCCGAGCAGGGTTTCCAGGAGGGAGATTCCACCGATGGCGGCGGGGAACAGCCCGAGCCAGGCCGCCCGGCCGAGGCCCAGTTCGAACGCCGTGAGGACCAGCCCGATCACGAGGCCCGCCAGGGCGACGTTGATCCTGGGCAGCAGCCACCCGGGGTGCTGCCCGAAATTGATCCCGAAGTCGAAAAACCCGATCGCCAGAAACAGGGTGCTGGCGGCCGTCAATCCTAGTGCCAGCCCCAGAGAGAGACGTTCCAGCCCGGAACGGCGGGGCAACGTGGGCAGGGTGGACATAGTGGGTTGCTTACCCAACTAGGGTTGGGTTCGGCCCTACCGAGGGCAATGGGTTTTCTCCCCGGGCGGTGGAACTACCCAGAGCCCGTTGGCCATCATGGCGCGGGGGCCGGGCCGGCTGGCGGCGCGGGAACGGGGGCTGGCTCACCGGTATTGGCCGGGGTTTCGGCGCGGGCCGCGTCCCGGGCGGTCTGCGTCGCGCCCAGGGACCAGGCGGGTTTGGTGACGGTGCCGCCGAGGTGAACGCCGAAGAAGCTCGAGAGCGGCCGGGTGACGGCATTGAGCAGAGCTTGGATCGGGTTTTCGCTTTCGCCGAAGGGATAGACCTTGGCGTTGAAATCGAGGGCGCGCGTCTGGAGGTTGTACGTGCCGAGCGCATCGATGCCGGAATTGGCCCCGGTCAGTTTGACATCGGGGACGCGCAGCAAGGGACCGTCCAGTTCGAGCGGGCTTTGCATGTGGGTGAAGCGGAGGGTGAGGACCGGGATCAATTCGGACAGGGGGCCGAGCAGCGGGACTTCACTGAGCTGGGCCCCGGTCAGCTCGGCCTGGCCGCGGCCCTTCAGCCCGTAGGGATTGCCGACCGGGCCCTCGCCGCTGGCGGTGATCTCGACGTTCACGTCGGCCGCCTTGATGAGGTAGGTGCTTTTCTCGGTCCGGGGCGTACCCGTGCGCGTGGCGGAGAATTCCTCCAGGGCATCGGCGGACGGTCCCAGCTTTGCTCCCTTGAGCGCGTAATCGAAATGCAGAAGCTGCTGCGCGCCGCGCCCGGTCAGCCAGATCCGGCCGGAGCCTTTGCCGCCGGCGAAATCCACGTCGGGGACGACGTGGATTTCGTCGCCCTTCACGTCGGCGGTGAAACGGACGTTGGAGACGGGAAAATCGTAGACCGAGACGGTGGCGGGGCTGCTGCCTTCCACGTGGATGGTGGGACGGACGTCCGTGGTGGCCGGATCGTTGTCGATCCGTCCCGCGACCTTGAGGTCCGGGGCGACTTGGAAACGGAAGGGCGTGGTGATCCGCCGGCCGACGTCACCGAGGAGGCCGGACACGTCCGCCGGGTCGATGCCCTTCGTGTCCACCTGGAAATCCAGGCGGGTGGGCTGGCGGGTGACGGGATCCGACCAGCGGGCAAACGTGCCGCTGGCGGTGCCGCCCCGGTGGCGGACCGAGAGCTCTCGGGCCTCGTAGTACTGCGGGCGGATGAAGAGGACGGTCCGCACGCGGTCGAGCGGCACGCCTTGGATCGCCGGTTTGTCCGCGGCGACGGAAATGTACACGGTCGTCAGGTCAGGCAGTCCCCAGCGCCCTGCCACGTCGACATTGGCGGAGGGGACGATCGCGGAGAAATCAAAGTGCGAGAAGAGCCGCTGCCACCAATCCTTGAACCAAGGGTTGATCGCAGCCGGATCGAGCCGGCCCTCGAGGAGGAAACGGAAATCCTTGCTCGCGGTGTCCATCGTGTACTGGCCGCCGGCCGCGCTGGCGCCGGTTTTGAGCACGATCTCGGTGGCCGCGAGGGAGGTGCCGTCCAGCGCGATGCGTCCCCGCGCCTCGTCGAGATGCACGCCGTAGGCGATCGCATCCTCCGCATCGAGGCGGGCGGTGGCGGATGCCAGCTTCCAGCCGGAATCCAGCTGGACCGTCGCGGCCACGCTGACTGGCTGGTTGAGGGTGACCCAGCGACTGAGATCGCGGCCGACCGCGGCGGAAATCGGCGGGAGCAGGGAGGGCTGGACCCGGGAGCGCAACGCGGCGTCGGCGCGGCCCTGTTTCAGGTCGACGGCGATATCCGCGAAAAACGCCGTGCCGGCCAGCTCGGTCGCGACGCTGCCGCTCAGCAGCGGCGTGAGCGACCGGCTGAGGGCGTACGTGTTGCCCAGCGGCTGCGGCAGGAGGGCCGTGGCGACGGAGCGCGCGGTAGCTTCGAACTCGTCGGGCGTGTAGGCCCACTGGCCGGGGACGAGATTGACCGAGCCGCGGATCCGGCCGCGCGGGCCGAGCACGACCGTGTCGCCCGCGAACTTCAGCTCGGCCGCCTGCGCCTCGAGCTGGACCTTGGCGACGTTGGCGCCGCCGACGGGGAAACGCGTGGACAGACTCACGGCGCGGGCGGAGAAGGCGAACGGCTGGTCGAGCTGCACCGTGGTGGCGAGCAGGCCGGCCTCGACGATCACATCATGGGCGTCGGAGGGAGTAAGGACGAGGCGCACCTCGGCGTCCTCAAAACGATCGAGCCGGCGGAGGGCCGTCGAGATCTCGTGGCTCAGCCGGGGATAGTCGTGCGCGAGGTAATCGGCCACGGGCAACGGGGCGTTGCGTTTTTCCTGCCACGCCGGGATCGGGATGACGCCGGTGGCGGTGACGCCGATGTTGCCGATCTGCGTGTGGAGCTGGCGCAGCTCGATTTCCCGGGGGTGGAGGAGAAGGGTGGCCTCGAGGTCGCGGACCACCGGCTCGGCGCGGCCGGTGGCGGAAAGCATGGCCGGCTCGAAGAGCGAGACGCCGCTGAGCTGGATTTCCTCGGGCTCGAACACTCCGGTCGCCAGCGACCACGGGTCGAGGTGCACGTAGATCAGGCGCGCGGTGGCGAGGGGTTCGCGGAAGGCCGGGGTGGAGAGCTTGAAATCCTCGAGGAGGATCCGGCCGGTGGGGTCGAAGACCGTCCGGCCGAAGGTGGCGTGGAGGTCCGAGGCCGCGAGCCGGGTCTCGAGCGCGCGCAGGACGAAGGCAGGGACGGCGAGTTCGCTGGAGCGGAACCACCAGATCTGGACGCCGAGCAGCAGCAGCAGTGCCAGCCAGAAGCTCCACACCGCGAACGACCAGAGACCCGCGCCCACCCAACGGGTGGCGTGCCAGCCGAGTTTCAGGGCGGCCTTCATGGCGCGTTCCGCGCTTACGGGCTGCGGCCGGGCGCCCCGGGGTCCGTGGGTGCGCTGATGATCTTCCAGAGCGGGTCGATCAGGCCCTGCTCCAGGCGCCAGACGGCGCGAAATTCCGCGGCCCCGGCAAACTGGACGGTGCCGCCGGTCCGCTCGCTGAGCATGAGCGTGGCGGTGGTGGTCTGGGTGGAACCGACGCCAGCCACCAGGGTGATGTCCGTTTCCAAGCGGTAGCGCCACGGCCGGTCCGTGTTGTCAATCCGCACGGTCTCGGTGAAGGCATCCGAGACGAAACGCTCGGCGCGCAGGGACTGGAGCTGGCGCAGCAACTCGGCCACCGCGGGGGCGACCGGGGCGGCGGGGTCGGAGAGGTTTTGGTCGAGCAGCACCGTCTTCGCGTTTTCGTCGGTAAGCTTGAGCCGGGTGATGCGTCCCCCGCTGGGCAACTCGCGGATCAGGCGGTTGCGGTAGTCGAGCGGCTGGAGCGAGGCGTCACTGACGATCTCGGGGCGGACTTCGTAGATGGTCGTGGAGTCGCCGCCGACAAAGCGGGCGTGGACCACCTTGCGGTCGCGGTCGAAACCCAGCTCAAGCTTCTGGGGCGCCTGGCCGGCACCGAGGGTGAGGGTGATGGCGCGCTCCGGCTGGTTGAAGCCCCAGTTCTCGAGGTCGGTGCCGCTGGGTGCCTCGGTGACGAAGTTGAGGGCCTCGAGCTCGGTGAGGCGGGCGATCAGGCGGTCGATGACGGCGGTATCGGCGGAGGGCGTGTTGGCGACCGCGGCGCCCTCGCTCCGCACGACATGCCAGCTCGGCGGAACGCCCGCGCCGGCCTCGAGGCGCTGGAGGGTGAGGGCGGGGACGCCGCCGCCGCTCAGGTTGACGACGGTGACCGCGTGGGCCTCGAGGTCCGGGAAGAGCCGGCGTTCGCGCAGCTCCTGGGTGGATTTCTGCAGCAGATTCTCGAGGGCGGCGGGCAGGACCACGGTGAAGACCACGGGGGCGGGCGCGGTTCCCCCCGGCTGGTTGGGGCGCGTGGTCTCGAGCGTCGCGTAGTATTCCGCGTCGCCGGACGTCTCGGCCGGGCCGGCGGGCCGGGCGACGTGTGACCCGAGATTGAGGGTCTCGGTGCGGCCGTTGCCCACCACGTTGACGCGCAGGTTGGCGGTGAGCGCGTCGGCCGGTGGATTCTGCGGGAAGGATTTGACGCGCAGGTTGGCGAGGCCGGTGACGGCGCGGAGGGTGGCCTGGTCGCTGGCGCGGGTGCGGATCGGCGAGAGGAACTGCCAGCGATTCGAGGTGTCGCGCTCGATCCGGCTCGGCTGGGTGGCGGCGGTGCGGACGTTCAGGGATTTCACCTCGGTGGCGCCGATGCTGAAGAGGGTGTCGTTGCGCAGCTGGTCGGCGGGCCGGGTGAGGATTTCCGCCAGGCGGTTGCTGACGACGTGGATCCACTTCCGGTCCGGGGACAGCACATAGAGGCGTTTCCCGTCCGGTGTGGCGGTGCCGACCTGCATCGTCTGTGCGCCGGTGCCGTTTTCGTTCTGGCTGAAGGTGACGGTGAGCCGCGGCTCGGCGAGGCCGTAGCTGGCGAGGGTGAGGCCGTTCTTGGCGAGGTCGGACTCGACCGCGCTGAAGGTCGTCTCATGTTCCAGCCGCTCGAGGGCCGTGCGGATGCCGTCGACGGCAAAGGGATTGGCGGGCCACTCAAAGGGCTTGGTGAGGAACCAGCCGTCGAGGCCGCGCCGAAGATCCATCGGGGCGGGGATGGCGGGACCGGAGATTTGGATCGACTGGAGGTTGGCGGCGGCCGCGCCGAGGACGAGCGAGCCCTTCTCCACGCGTTCGCGCTCGGTCTGCCAGTTGCGCTCGAACTTGAAGATGTAGAAGAACAGCGCGACGTTCAGGAAAACAAGGAAGAGCGTGACTTTGGTGCGCATGGCGTCGGGTTCAGTTGCGCCGGGTCCAGTAGACCAGCAGGCCGAGCACCGCGGCGATGCCGGGCGCGATAAAGAGCAGGCTCAGGCGCAGGCGGCCGAGTTCCGACTGGCTGAGGGTGAGCTGGTAGCGGTCGATGGGGCGCGCTGGCACGTTGAGCTGGGTGTCGCGGTTGATGATCCAGTTGATGGCGTTGATGATTAGGGTCTGATTGGCGAGGTTGGCGAGCCGGTCGTTGCTGAAAGCGTCGCCGCCGAAGACGATGACCCGGCCGCGCGGCAGGCTGAAGTTGAGCTCGCTGGCGGCGCCGGTGCGCTCGGAGAGCATGATGGTGCCGAGGACGCCGTCGGTCATCGGGTTGCCGTGCGCGTCGACGCCGGGGTTGTACACGGCCGGCTCGCCCATCCGGAGGGTCTTCTCGCCCCAGGCATCCTTGCCGGCGGCGGCCAAGGTCGTGACGGTGATGTCGCCCCGGCTGGTGCGCTGGGCGTCCTTGATCAGGCTCCGGGTCAGCCCGATGGGCAGCTTCAGATTGTAGTCGATCAGTTTCTGCGTGACCGGGTGCGCGGAGTAGGTGCCGAGCCGCAGGTCGTTGTTGGCGGTCAACGCGTCGGGGGAAGGATCGAGGATCACGTCGTCACCCGCATCGATCCCCCAGTCGTCGCGCATCAGCCGGTCGAGGCCGTGGTTGTGGCCCGCGGTGGGCAGGACAATGATCAGGCTGCCGGGGCGCTGGCGGTCGCCGCCAAGGGCGTACTGGCGCAGCTGTTCCTGCACGGCGGGACTCACGCCGGCGTTGGGCTGCGGCACGATCACGAGACTGGCATCGTCGGGCACGCGCTTGGTGATGTTCAGGTCAAGCGGCGAGACCTCGTAGTTCAGCATCTGCAGCTGCACTCCCAGGGAGGACAGGCCGCGGTTCCGGTCGGGGCTGTCGATCTGCATCTCGCCCTCGCCCTCGAGAAAATAGATGTGGCTCTTGTCGGGACTTGAGACCTCCAAGAGCGCCGGCGTGATCGCGGCCTCGCCGAGGAACGACTCGCGGCGCCGGTCCTTCACCTTGTAGAGTTCCTCGAGCGGGATGGCTCGGCGGCGGTCGCCGGAGATGACATAGACGAGGTCGGGTTGGTCCACGCCGAGCTCGGCGGCCTCCTTGAGGCGCTGGGCGACGTTGAGGTACTCCACCGTGATCCGGCGTTCCGGGTTGGACATGGTCGCGATGACGTACTCGCGGAGCAGGCCGCGCAGGTCGGCGAGGGCGGCGGCCGCGTTCGGCTTCTCGGTGTCCTCCGGGATCGTGACGACGATCTTGGCGGGCCGGGTGACCTTGTCGCGCAGGAACGCGATGGTCTCGGGCGAAAGCGTGAAGCGGTGGCTGGCGGTGAGGTCAAACCGCCATGGGTGCGAGAGCGCGACGTAGTTCAACCCGGCGGTGAACGTGAGGACGAGCAGCGCCTGCAGCACCAGGTTGAGGGTGCGGAGCCAGCGGTTGGCGCGGAAGGCGGTGGGTTCGGCCATGGCGTTAGCTGTGGAGCAACTTGGCCTCCACGCTCAGGATGCTGAGGATCAGCACCAGCGCGGTCCCGCTGAAGTAGAAGAGGAGCTGCCGGGCGTCGACCACGCCGCGCGTGAAGTCGCCGAGATGGTCGAAGATCATCGTGTACTCGACCGCGGAGCGCAGCGGCTGGAAGTCCACGCGGTTCAGCCAGCTCGCGCCGGAGAGGTAGTTGCCGCCGACAATCAGGCCGAAGAGCAGGGTGAAGCAGAGGATGCCGGCGACCGACTGGCTCCGGCAGAGCGCGCTGGCGAGCACGCCGAGGGCGATGAAGAGCAGGCCCGAGACCGCGATGAACAGGTAGCCGCCGAGAATCGGACCGGTGTCGGTCAGGTGGGCGTCGCCCACGAAACGTTGGAAGATGTAGAACAGGACGGCGGTCGAGCTCCACATGCCGAGGTAGAGGGCGTAGGCGGCGCCGTATTTGCCGAGCACCACCTCGGTGGTCGTGACGGGCGTGGTCAGCAGGGTCTCGATCGTGCCCAGCCGGCGTTCCTCGGCGAGGCACTTCATCGTGAGCAGCGGCACCATGAAGAGCACCGGGATGAAGAACACCTGAAAGAACACCACGGCGGGCGGTGTCTCCTGCGGGGACGTGTTGTAGGTCTCGAGGATGCCCGTGAAGACAAACCCCATCACCGCGAGGAACAGCACGGCCGCAAGGTAGGTGCCCGGGTTCACGAGCAGCATGCGGATCTCGTGGCCGAGGATGGTGGGAAAGTGCTTCATGGCTGGTCAGTTCGGCCGACCTTCATTTCGGATCCCGGTTCCGCGCCGCGTCAACGACGTCCCAGCTCCGGCGGGTGGCGGCGAGAAAGACATCCTCGAGGGAGGCATGGGTGCGGCTGAGCGAGCGCACCCGGAACCCGGCTTGGCCGGCCAGGGACCGAAGCAGGGCCTCGCCGAGCTCGTCATGGCGGTCGCAGGCGAAGGTGTAGCGGCGGAATCCGGTCGCGTCGGCCTCGCCCATCTCCGCGATCCGCAGCGAGGGTTCCACCGCGGCGAGCAATGCGGGCAGGACGCCGGGGTCGCCGGCGAGTTCGGCGGTGTAGGTGGCGCGGCCGATGATCTCGCGCCGCAGTTGGTCGGGTGCGCCCTCGGCGACGACGCGGCCGCCGTTGATGATCAGCACGCGGTCGCAGGTCATCTCGATCTCGGGGAGGATGTGGGAGGAAATCAGCACGGTCATGCGGCCCCGGAGGCTGGCGATCAGGTCGCGCACGATCAGGATCTGGTGGGGGTCGAGCCCGATGGTCGGCTCGTCCATGATGATTACCGGCGGCTCGGCGAGGATCGCCTCGGCGATGCCGACGCGCTGGCGGAATCCCTTGGAGAGCTTGCCGATGATCTTGTGCCGGACCCGCTTCAGGTCGCAGAGCTCGAGCACCTCGTCGAGCCGGGGCCCCAGCATGCGCCGCGGCACTTCCTTCAGGCGGCCGCGGAAATACAGGTACTCGCTGACGCGCATGTCCTCCGGCAGCGGGTTGTTTTCGGGCATGTAGCCGACCTGCCGCTTCACCGCCTCGGGGTGGGTCTCGACGTCGAGACCGCAGATGCGCACCTGGCCCGAGGTGGCCGGCAGATAGCCGGTGAGGATCCGCATGGTCGTGCTTTTGCCGGCGCCGTTCGGGCCGAGGAAGCCGATGATCTCACCGCGGGCGACCTTGAAGCTGATGTCGTTGACGGCCGTGACCCCGGCATAGGCTTTGACGAGGTGGCTGACTTCGATGGCGGGCGGATCTTCGGGCATGCGGCGGCGGTGACGGCAAGGATCGGCAACGGGTTTCCAACTCTCAACACCCATTCTTGGCCGGGCGAGTAACAGGATGCTACCGTGCCGCCAGGGTGGTCTCGCCGGCGCGGAAGCGGTGGGTGCGGCCGGCCGCGTCGCGCAGCAGCAGCGCGCCCTCGTCGTCGATGCCGAGGACCGTGCCGGAGTGGCGCCGGTCGTGCTCGAGCAGGTTCACGTGCTTGCCGCGCAGGAAATCGTAGCGCTGCCAGAGGGCGGCGAAGCCGTCGCGGTAGGAGTCGTCGGCGAACGCGCGGTAGGCGAGCAGGACCCGCCCGATGAGCGCGGCGGCGAACCGGTTGAGGTCGAGCGGTGCCTTCACGTGCTCGGCGAGCGAGATGGCGCGGTCGGCGAGCGCGGCGGGCCAGGACCCGGCCGGGCTGTTGATGTTCAGGCCGAGACCGAAGACCAGGTCCCGGATCTCGTCGGAATCGATCCGCGCCTCGGTCAGCATGCCGCCGGCCTTGCGTCCGTCGAAGATGAGATCGTTCGGCCACTTCAGGCCGGGGGTGGCGTGGCAGAAGTTCGCCACGAGCTCGCAGACATTGACGCCCATCCAGAGCGTGAAGGTGCTCATGCGCTCGGGGGCGAGGTGCGGCCGGAAGGCGAAGCTCAGGTAGAGGTTGCCGTTGTCGGCGCTGTGCCACGGCCGGCCCAGGCGGCCCCGGCCCGCGGTCTGGGCGCGGGATGCCACCACGAGCGGCACGGGCTCGCCGGCGGCGAGGCGGCGCGTGGCCTCGTCATTGGTGCTGTCGACCCGGTCGAGGCAGATCAGGTTGATGCCGAAACCTTCCGGCAGGCTGGCGCGGATCAGGCCCGGGTGGAGCCGGGCCGGGCGCTCGGTGATGCGATAGCCGCGGCTGCGGATCGCCTCGAAGCGGAAGCCCTGGGCCCGCAGTTTGCGCATGTGCTGCCAGACCGCGACGCGGCTGACTCCGAGCTGGGCCGCCAGCGCGTTGCCCGAGACAAATTCGTCGGTCCGCCCCAAGAGCTCGCGCAGGATCGTGAGATCGGCGGGAGTGGGTTCGGCGATGGGCATGCGAGGGTTGCACCTAGCAAGGCCCCCGCTGCCGCGGGCGCAAACGTCAATTGCAGAGGTAGGACGCGCTAGCCTCAATGCGCCGGTTCGACGCGGTGGGAAGCAAACAAGGCGGGTTCGGGACAACCCGACCGACCGCTACTCCTTCTTCACCCGGCCGAAGTCGGGCGTGCGCAGGAACGTGGCGTTGCTCTCCTTCTTGAGATATTCGCTCGTCGTCTTGTCGCCGGTCCGGGCGAACGCCGCAGCGGTGTCGGCGACGTCCTGCATCTTCAGGAGGCGTTGGTCCTCCTCGTACATCTGCATCGCGATCGGCGCGTTCAGTCGGTTGATGAAACCGAAGGGGGTGACATTCAGCCCCGCGTACTTGCGGAGGGCCAGGGTCTGCTGGTCCCTTCTCGAGTAGAGCTGCTCGTTCTTGAAGACCGGAGGCCGGTCGGCCTGCACCTCGACGGACGGCAGGCGGATGATCTCGTTGTTCGGACCCGGGTCGGCGTCGGGAGCCGGGGGAGGGGTCGCCGGTTTCGGCACATCGAATTGCGGGATGGCGTCGCGCAGGCTGGCGCGCACCTCGGGCGAAACGCGGGTGAGGGTGTTGCTGCCGGCGGCGGGCACGGCGCCCTCGACCGGACGGCCGGGCACGACCTCGGCGGAGGGGGCCTTGGCGGCGGCGGTGGTGGTTGCGGCGGTCGACGGGACGGGCGCGGTCTGCGCCGCCAGCCCGAGGGGAAGGAGGACGAGGCCAAACAACCGGAGAGAGTGACGGGGGGCTTTCATGCTCGGATGAGAGAAAGCTTAAGGGCGTTCAGGTTCCGCGCAACGTCGGACTGCGTCCGGTGAATGGGGTGTACAACCCTGACCGGACCGGTGCAAACGCCCAACGTTCAACGCTCAACTCACAACGCTCCAGTATGGGCAAACCTCGGGGGCTAGTACGTGAACGTTGAGCGTTCAGCGTTGAGCGTTCGCCTGATTCGCTCCTAGCCCCGGACCTGGCCGGAACCCTCGATCAGGAATTTGTAGGTGCAGAGCTCGCGCAGGCCCATCGGGCCGCGGGCGTGCAGCCGATCGGTGCTGATGCCGATCTCGGCTCCATAGCCGAATTCAAAGCCGTCGGTAAAGCGGGTGCTCGCGTTCCAATAGACCGTGGCGCTGTCGACCTCGGTGAGGAAACGCTTCGCCGCCGCAGCGTCGGCCGTGATGATGGCGTCGCTGTGGCTCGAGCTGTCGCGATTGATGGTGGCGATGGCCTCGTCGAGCGAGCCGACCACGCGGACCGCGAGGATGTAATCGAGGAACTCGGCCGAATAGTCGGCCGTCCGGGCGGGCGTGACCGCGGTGTGGTCCTTGGCGAGGATGGCGGCGGTGGCGGCATCGGTCCGCAGCTCGACCTTGTTCGCGGCGAGGGCGCGCGCGGCGGCCGGCAGAAATTTATCCGCGACCGCGCGGTGGACGAGGAGCTGCTCGGCGGCGTTGCAGGCGCTGGGGCGCGAGACCTTGGCGTTGACGAGGATCGACTCCGCCATGGCGAGGTCGGCGGCCTGGTCGACATAGATGAAGCAGACCCCCTTGTAGTGCTTGATCACGGGGATCGTGCTGTTTTCCGCGACGAAGCGGATCAGGGGCTCGCCTCCGCGCGGGATGATGCAGTGGATCAGGGAGTCGAGCGTGAGGAGCGTGGTGAGCGCGGCCCGGTCGGTCGTGGGCACCAACTGCACGGCATCGGCGGGCACACCCGCCGCGGTGAGGGCCTGCGTGATGAGGCCGGCGAGGGCGGTGTTGGTCTGGAAACATTCCTTCCCGCCGCGCAGGAGGCAGGCGTTGCCGGATTTGAGGCAGAGAATGGCGCAGTCGATCGTGACGTTCGGCCGGGCCTCGTAGATGATGCCTATGACGCCGATCGGGACGCGGACCTTGCGGATCTTCAGCCCGTTCGGGCGGACGGTTTCCTCGAGAAGTTCGCCGACCGGGTCGGGCAGGGCGACGACCTCGCGGACGGACTCGGCGAGCTGCGTGAGCCGCTTCGCGTCGAGCGTGAGCCGGTCGCGGGCGGCGGCGTTGAGCGCAGTCGCCTCGGGCGAGGCGAGATCGCGGGCATTGGCCGCGAGCAGGGCGGGGTGGGAAGCGTCGATCAGGTCCGCGAGTTTCCGGAGCGCGGCGTCCTTGGCCGCGGTCGGCACGGTCGCAAGCGCCAGCGACGCGGCGCGGGCGCGCTGGGCAAGGTCGGTGACGAGCTGGACGAGATCGGCGGACATCGAACGGCCACTTTCGCGCAATGCCGCCGGGGCGCAAAAGGTTTTTTTGGCACCGAAACCGGCCTTGGACTGGTCCGCTCAGTCGAAGATCCGGCGGCGGTTGAAGCGCCAGACAGCGCTGGCCATCACGGCGGTGGTGATGCCACCGAGGATCGCCAGGGTGGGGAGGAGTTCGCGCCGCGGGGCGTCGGGCCCAGAGGATCTGGTCGAAGTCTTCCCTCGCCCAGTTCCGGGCCGCTAACGACCCGGCTTATGCTGCATCCCGCGGCGGTGGACGTCGGCCCAGTGTGAGTCGGGGATGATCGGCCCGAGGTGGCGGACGGTCTCAGCGCCGACCAGCGAGGCGAGGGCGCCCGCGGCGGGCAGGGACCAGTCCTTGAGATAGCCGTAGAGGAAACCCGCGGCCCAGGCGTCGCCCGCACCGTTGGAGTCGATGGCGTCGGACACGGCGTGCGGAGTGATCCGGTGCAGTTCCTGGCCGCGCGCGATCCACGCGCCGTCCTTGCCGAGGGTCACGGCGGCGGTGCCGCCGAATTCGGCGAGACGTTTGGCGTGGGCGGCGTAATCGTCGGGCCCCTTGGCCGGCAGGTCGGGGAAGAGCGTGCGCGCCTCGTCCTCGTTCGCGAAGGTCAGGGCGAGTCCATGCTTGAGCTGGCGCAGGAGCCACTCGCGCGCTGCGCCGACGACCTCGAAGGAGGCGAGGGAGAGGCCGACGGTGGCGCCGGCGGCGCGGGCGGAGTCGAGGAAGGCGTCGGCGAGGGCCTGGTTGAAGACCACGTAGCCCTCGACGTGGACATGGCGCGTGCCCTCGAAGTCGCGGGCGTGCACCTCGGAGGGCGACAGGCTCATGACGGCGCCGAGGCAGGTGCGCATCGTGCGCTGGGCGTCGGGCGTGGTGAGCGCGAGACAGCGGGCGTTGGGCAGCTCGTGGTGGTGCTTGAAGCGGCCGGTGTGCACGCCGGCCTGGGCGAAGCGGTTCTGGTAGAGTTTCGCGAGTTCGTCGGCGCCGAGCTTGCCGACAAAGGCGGTGCGCAGGCCGAGGCGCGCGGCGTTGAATGTGGTGTTGGCGGCCGAGCCGCCGGGAGTCAGGAGAGGCGTGGCGGGGAGCTTGGCGACGATCCGCTCCATTTCATCGGCCTCGATCATGACCATGCCGCCCTTGGCGCCGGGGACGTGGACGAGGAAACTGTCGGGCACGGGCGCGACGATATCCATAATGGGGGCGCCGACGCCGATGAGATCGAAGGTATGGTGCATGCTAAAAAAAGTGAGGGTGGAGAGTGAGTGAGAGTCGAAAGTGAAAGTAGCCGGAGGGGCCTCAGCCCCGGGCCGCGCCGACGGTGAGGTCGGTGGTGACCAGCAGCTCGTCGTTGACCTCGACGACAATGGCATAGCTGCCCGGCATGGGGAAGGTGAGGCCGCGGATTTCGTTGATCAGGTTGATCTGCTGGGTCGGGCCGGGGGACTCGAACGAGCGCTCGATGACTGGCTTCGGGGCGGAGCCCTCGAGGCCGAAGGAGATCTTCAGCATGTGTTCGCCCGCAGCGCAGTCGGTGAGGGACAGGAACCAGACCAGCTGGGGGTGGCTGACGGGGAAACGGAGGGCGTTGATGTTCGAAAACACCCCGAGAATGGTGGGTTTGCCGGTGGCCGGATCGAGGTGGACACCGTCGCAGGTGAGCCAGCAAAGCAGCTGGGGCTTGGATTTCATGGCGGGCAGTGCGGGGGCCGTAGCGGACCGGGGCAAATCATTTTGGAACCGTTTTGGGAGCTTTTCCTTGCGCGGGCGGAAGGGCGCCATTTAACCCTCTCCGATGAAGTACATCTTCGTGACGGGTGGCGTGGTTTCATCCCTGGGCAAGGGGCTGACCGCGGCGTCGCTGGGCGCCCTGCTGGAGATGCGCGGCCTCCGGGTGCGCATCCAGAAATTCGACCCCTACCTCAACGTTGATCCGGGCACGATGAGCCCCTTCCAGCATGGCGAGGTGTATGTGCTGGAGGACGGCGCGGAGACGGACCTCGACCTCGGACATTACGAGCGGTTCACGAGCGGCAAGCTCTCACGCCTCAACAGTCTTTCCTCCGGCCAAGTCTACGAGAGCGTGATCCAGAAGGAGCGGCGCGGTGATTATCTCGGCAAGACGGTGCAGGTGATCCCGCACGTCACGAACGAGATCAAGGAGCGCATTTATGCCGGCGGCAAGGACGTCGACATCCTTATCACCGAGATCGGCGGCACCACCGGTGACATCGAGGGCCTGCCGTTCCTCGAGGCCATGCGGCAGTTCGCCCTCGAGGTCGGGCCGAAGGAGGTGGTCTTCATCCACGTCACGCTCGTCCCTTACCTCAGTGCCGCGGGTGAGCTGAAGACGAAGCCCACGCAGCAGTCGGTCGCCAAGCTGCGCGAGATCGGCATCCAGCCCCACGTGCTGGTCTGCCGCACGGATCATCCGCTCGACGGCGACCTGCGCGAGAAGCTCTCGATGTTCTGCAACGTCCCGGTCAAGGCCGTCATCGAGTGCCGCGACGTCGATCACTCCATCTACCAGCTGCCGCTGGCGCTCCAAAAGGAGGGGATGGATTCACTCGTGCTCAATCTGCTTGGGCTGAAGAACCCGCCGCCGACCCACAACATCTGGCTGGATATCGTCAGCCGCCTCTTGAATCCGAGGCACGAGGTGACGATCGGCGTCGTCGGGAAATACATTGAGCTGCAGGACGCCTACAAGTCGGTCTACGAGTCGATCACGCACGCGGGCATCGCCAACAACTGCAAGGTCAACATCCGGCGCATCGACGCGGAGGATTTGGAGAAGCGCAACGGCACCAAACGGCTCGCCGGCCTCGACGGCATCCTCGTTCCCGGTGGTTTCGGCGACCGCGGCACCGAGGGCAAGATCGCGGCCGCGCGTTATGCCCGCGAGAACAAGGTGCCGTATTACGGCCTCTGCCTCGGGTTGCAGATCGCGGTCATCGAGTTTGCCCGCAACGTGCTCAAGCTTCCGGGGGCGAACAGCACCGAGTTCGATCCCAAGGCCCGGCATCCCGTCATCAA
Source organism: uncultured Opitutia bacterium (assembly GCA_903925425.1). Classification (GTDB taxonomy): domain Bacteria; phylum Verrucomicrobiota; class Verrucomicrobiia; order Opitutales; family Opitutaceae; genus CAIYFD01. The sequence goes on from CAIYFD010000280.1 coordinate 29,615, forward strand.
CATGATGGAGGAGCAGAAGCAGCTCATCGACAAGGGGGCCACCATGCGTCTCGGCAGCTACGAGTGTGCGCTCACGCCGGGCTCGAAGGCGGCCCGGGCCTACAAGGCCGCCAGTGTCCGCGAGCGGCACCGCCATCGCTACGAGGTCAACAACGCCTACGTCGGCCAGATCCAGCGCGCCGGCCTGATGGTCAGCGGCATCAACGCCAAGCGCAACCTGGTCGAGATCGTCGAGCTCAAGGACCACCCGTGGTTCCTCGCGGTGCAGTTTCATCCGGAATTCCAATCGAAGCCCAACCGGGCGCACCCGCTGTTCGCGGCGTTCATCGCGGCGACGATCAAGCTGAAGGGTGGCAAGCCGAAGGGTGGCAAGCGGAAGAAATAACCCCGATCGGTCGGATCCGACGGATCCGACCGGTCCTTACTCCCATGCTCTTTCACCCCAAAAAACTCCTCCTTATCGCCGGCCCGTGCTCGCTGGAGAGCAAGCGCGTCTGCCGGCCGGTCGCGGAGGCCCTGGTGAAGCTCGGGCAGAAGCGGAAGGATCTGCGGATCATTTTCAAGGGCTCTTTCGACAAGGCCAACCGCACTTCGCTCGCCGGCCCGCGCGGCACCGGCATGGAGGAGGGCCTCGCTCTGCTGGACTGGGTGAAGCGCGAGTATGGGCTGCCGGTGCTGACCGACATCCATGAGTCGGCGCAGATCCCGGCCGTCGCCAAAGTCTGCGATGTCCTCCAGATCCCCGCGTTTCTCAGCCGCCAGACCGACCTCCTGCTCGCGGCCGCCGCCAGCGGCCGCGTGGTCAACGTGAAGAAGGGGCAGTTCCTCGCGCCGCAGGACATGGCGCACGTCACGGCCAAGCTCCGCGCCGGCGGCGCCCGCGAAATCTGGCAGACCGAGCGCGGCACCACCTTTGGCTACCAGAACCTCGTGGTCGACATGCGCTCCTTCCCGATCATGGC
>CAIYFD010000281.1 GCA_903925425.1 uncultured Opitutia bacterium
GCCCGGCCTTGATGGCCTTGACCGAGACCCACATGCGCTTGGTGCCGCCATTGGCGAGGCGCACCTTGATGTGCTGCAGGTTGGGGCGGAACTTGCGCTTCGTGATGCTCGTCACGTGCGTGCCGATGCCGCCGCTCTTCTTGGACTGACCTTTACGGTTGATGATGCTGCCCTTGACGGGACGGCGACCGGTGATTGCACAGATTCTGGCCATGATGGTTTCGAGTTGGTTAAAGGTGCGGAGTAAAGGGCCGGTCATTCGTGAAGCAAGGGCATTCTTGGACGCTTGTCTCAGCCGTTCCGGAGTGCGTGGAGGACCTGGAATTTCTGGCCCAGATGAGCCGGATGCAGCAGCTGCATCAGGGCCAGTTTGCGCGGGCTGAGACGTGACGCCTCGGCCGCGCTCGTCGCGGCGAGATAACGGCCGGCGTGTTTGACGAGGAAGGACTCCTGGGTTTCGACCCGCGGTTCGGAAAATCCGTGCCGTCGGAGCGTGTCGGCCAGCCAGTCCCAGCACAGATGGCAGGTGAGATCCTGTTCGCCCGGGCGGTCCAGCAGGTCGTTGGACTGCTGGTGCCGGTGATAGGCCCGCGCGGTTCCGGCCGGATACTCCGTCAGCAGTTCGTGCAGGCTGCGTCCGTAATCGCACGTGAGAAAGAGCCCGGTCCAGGGCTGGCCAGCGATCCGCGCGAGCAGGGCGGTGGCGGCGAGCGGCGCATCCAAGACGTATCCCTCGGGAGCGCGGGCGGGGAGAAAGTCCTCGTGGCTCGTTTCAGGCATTTCAATTTCCGCCAACCGGCCGTCCTTTTCCACGACGCCCAAACGCAGCCAGCGACCGCCGCGAAAAACGAACCGCTCGAAGGGCTGCGCGTCGAGGAGTTCATTCGCGAAGACCACGCAGCGGCCGGTGAGCGTGAGCTCGTGGCCCAAGGGCATGGTCCTGACCGCGCCGAAAGGATGGTTCACACCTTCGAGGATCCCCCGGGCGGGTTCACCCGGGGCCGGTGGTTCGGCGCCGATCTCGACGAAGGTGAAGTCGCGGGGATCGGCGTCGCCGAGCAGAGTCGCGGCGGCGGCCGTGATCAGCTCGCCAAAAACCGCGCCGCTGGTGCTGGCGGTGTAGAAATCGGTCCCGCCTCCGCGGCCGACGCGCTGCCGTGCTGAGCGGTAATAGCCCACGTCGCAGTCATAGAGCGCGAGCTCCATGAAGCCCGCGAAGGCCATCCGGCCCGTCGGACCCGCCGCGCGCCGAAAGGCCGCGAGGAAAGCAGGAGAAGGGGGAGTCGGCGATTCCGTCATGGCAGCCCGGAAGCAGAACCGGCCTGTGCCCATCCCTCCAGTGCGGAATTCGCGGGCCGTTCTCCCGTAACCCGCCGGCCCCCGCCGGCGCCCTGCGGGACAGGATTGCACTGAAACCATGAATCTGGAACCCCTGACCGGCCCGGGTCGCGTCCCGGGCCTTTTCCTTTTTTGGGATTAAGCCCGCACTTGTTGGTAGGTATGCGCCGGCCGGGCCGCGTCCTGATGGAAATTGACGATAGATTTGGCGCGAAGTCTTGACATGGAAAATCGATCAACACACCAAAAAGCTCATACCCCCCGTGTGTCAGGACTTACTCCCATTGGGTAAGTTCTGACATTTGTCCGTTCTCCTAAACCCAAACCTGCAGGCCAACCCTGCGCATCCCGTCCCCTACAATGAAATCAAAGCTTCGTCTTCTGCTTGCTTCGCTCCTTACCGCCGCCTTCTGCGGAACCGCTTTCGCACAACTGGAAAACTTCTACGCGGAAGGCATCGTTGGCGTTTCATCGATCAAGGTGGCCACGGGCGCGTTCACCAACAACCCCTTCACCCAGACCCTCGACACCAGCTTCAACGCTCCGAACAGCATCACGGTCACCGGCAAGGACAAGTCCAGCCAGGCCTACGGCCTTCGCGTCGGTTACCAGCTGAGCCCGATCTTCTCGGTTGAGGGCACGTACATCAATGTCGGCACCGCCTCGGTCACCGGCACGGGTACACTTGTGGTCCCGACGGCTCAGGCCAGCACGGTCGCTTTCAAGACCGATTTGGATATCACGTCCTGGAACTTCGGATTCGCCGCTCGCCACACGATGGATAATTTCACCCTCGTTGGTCGCCTCGGGATTTCCACGTCGACCGCCGAGTGGGGTAAGAACATCACCAACGCCACGGCGCCAATCCAAGGCCAGCAAAGCGCGTCCAAGACCCTGTTCGACGCTTTCCCGAATCAGCAGCGCAAGGTTGATTTCAACTATGGCGTCGCCGTCTCCTACAAGGTCAACAGCCACGTCAGCGTCAGCGGCAACTACGACTACGTGAGCGGCAGCCAGTCGGCGAATGTGATCAGCGCCAGCCTCAAGTACGCTTTCTAAGAAATGCGTCATCACGTTCCTTCCCTCCCGGGACAGGCACGGATTTGACGGGTGGTTTTCAGATAGCGGCCGGTGTGCAAACACCGGCCGCTTCTTTTTTGCCCAAGCGCAGGGCCCCTGGGCGTTTCAGCGCCCGCGGTCGCGATCGAGCGACCGGTATTGGATCGCCTCCAGCAGATGGTGGGGCGCGAGGGTTTCTTCGCCGGCGAGGTCCGAGATCGTGCGGGAGACCTTGAGGATCCGGTCATAGGAACGGGCGGAGAGGTTAAATTGCTCGATCGCACGCTGCAGCAGGTCGCCCATCGCGGAGTCGATCGCGCAGTGGCGCCGGATCTGGGCATGGCTCATGCCCGCGTTGTGGGTCGCCTGGGTGCCGGCAAACCGCTCCAGCTGCCGGGTGCGCGCGGCGGTGATTCGTCCGGCCATGGCCGCCGAGC
>CAIYFD010000282.1 GCA_903925425.1 uncultured Opitutia bacterium
AGCAACTCCAACACGCGGGCGCGCCGGGCCGCCCGGTCCAGCGCCGGGAAGTGGATCTCCCGCGCCTCGCCGACGATCGTCTCGACGGTGAGGCGGGGGTTCAGCGAGTTATACGGATCTTGGAAGATCATCTGGATCCGCTTCCGGTACGGCAGGAATTCCTTCGCCGCGAGCCCGGTGAGCTCCTCCCCGCGGTACAAGATCGAGCCGCTGGTAACCGGAGCCAGGCGGATGATCGACTTGCCCGTGGTGGACTTGCCGCTGCCCGACTCGCCGACGAGGCCGACCGTCGCCCCCTCGGGCACGGCGAACGAGATGCCGTCGACCGCGCGGATGTGGTCGGTGATGCGCCGGACAATGCCGGTCCGCACCGGGAAGTGCACCTTGAGGTCCGTGACCGTGAGCAGCGCGTTCATGGGGCGAGGGTCGAGTAGTCGATCGTGACGAGGCGTTCCTGGCGCTGACCGAGGCGCGGGATGCAGCTGATGAGCGCCTTCGTATACGGATGCTGCGGGTTGCGCAGGACAACCTCGGTCGGGCCCTCCTCCACAATCTTGCCGCGGAACATCACGATCACGCGGTCCGCGAAACCGTGCACGATGCCGAAGTTGTGCGTGATCATCAGGACTGACATGCCGAGCTTTTTCTTCAGGTCGCGGAGCAGGTCGATGATCTGGGCCTGGATCGTGACATCGAGCGCGGTGGTCGGCTCGTCCGCCACCAGGATCTTTGGCTGACAGACGAGCGCCATGGCGATCATGACGCGCTGCTGCATGCCACCCGAGAGCTGGTGCGGATAATCGCGGTGCCGTTTCTCCGGGTCGCGGATGCCGACGAGGTCCAGCACCCGGACGATCTCGGCCACCGGGTCCTTCACGTCGGGCCGGTGCAGCCGGATCGCCTCGCCAATCTGGGAGCCGATGGTGAAGAGCGGATTCAGCGATGAGGACGGCTCCTGGAAAATGTAGGCGATCTCCTTGCCCCGGATCTTGTGCAGCATCGGCTCGTCGAGCTTCAGGATGTCGCGGTCGCCGAGGCGGATCTCGCCCCCGAGCCGGCAGGCGGGCGGCGGAGGCAGGAGGCGGGTCAGGGCGAGCGCCGAGACGCTCTTGCCGCTGCCGGACTCGCCGACTACGGCCAGGGTCTCGCCCGCGGCCAGTTGGAAGGAGATGCCGTCGACCGCAGTCAGCTCGCCGAAGCGGATGGTCAGCCCCTTGACCTGCAGGAGCGGCGCGGCGGAGAGAGTTGGGTCAGCGGATGGCATTGGAAGAGCGGGGATCAAAGGCGGCGCGGGCGCCCTCGCCCACAAAGCTCGCGAGGAGCAGCGTGCTAAAGAGGGCGATGACCGAGGAGAAGGCGAGCCACGGAGCGTAAAGGTACTTGAGCCCCTGCTGGAGCATTTCGCCCCAGGAAGGTGTCGGCGGCGGCAGGCCAAAGCCGAGAAAATCCAGGGAGGTGAGCGCGGAGATGCCCCCGATGAGCATGAAGGGAAAGAGCGTGATCACCGGCACCATCGCGTTGGGCAGGATGTGCCGGTACAGGATGCGGAACGAACCAGCCCCGAGCGCCTGCGCCGCCTGGGTGAAGGTCTGGTGCTTCAGCCGGTAGAACTCGCCGCGCATGTAATACGAGAGCCCGATCCACTCAAAGAGCAGGAAGACAAAAAGCAGCACGCCGAAGGTCTGCCCGTAGATCGATCCGATCAGGATCACCACGTAAAGGAACGGCAACGCGGACCACACTTCGATCAGGCGCTGGCCCGCGAGGTCGACCCACCCGCCGGCATAGCCTTGGATGCCGCCGACGATGATGCCCATCACCGCGCTCAGGACCGCGAGGACCAGGGCAAAGGTCATGCTGGTGCGGAAACCGTAGAGCAGCCGGGCCGCCACGTCGCGGGCCGAATCATCCGTACCCAGCCAGTGCCGCGCCGACGGCGCCAGCGGCGGACTGCCGTCCTCCTTCAGGTAGCTGCGGAGAGGATCCGACTTGATGACCGGGAACAGCATCCAACCACCCTGTGCAAGGAATTCGGGGGTTTTCTCCAGCGCAAGGTAGTCGGCCTCCGTGCGGTAGCGGCCGCCAAAGGTTTCCGCCGAGTAGAACTTCAGGGTCGGGAAAAACGTGTTCCCACCGTAGCGCATGACGAGCGGGCGGTCATTGGCGACGTGCTCGCTGAAGAGCGAGACCACATAGACGACGACGAGGATCCAGAACGAGACCCAGGCCCGGCGGATGGACCGGAAACGGCGGAACTGCTGGCGGGTGATCTCGGAAAACATGGTCAGTCGAAGCGGATGCGCGGATCCACCGCCGCGTAGAGGAAGTCCGAAAACAGCCGGCCGATGATGGTGAAGAAGCTGATCAGCACGATCAGGCCAAGGACGACGTTGTAGTCGCGGCCGACGATCGAGTTGTAGAAGAGGAGCCCCATGCCATCGATGTTGAAGACCCGCTCGATCAGCAGCGCCCCTGCGAACATCACGGTGAAGAGCCCGCCCATGCCGGTCGCCAGCGGGACGAGCGCGTTGCGCAGGCCGTGCTTCCAGGCCACCCGCTTGAAGGGCACGCCCTTTGCGAGCGCCGTGCGGATATAGTCCTTGTTCAGTTCCTCGAGCAGGCTGTTCTTCGTCAGCACCGTCAGGAACGCGAACTCCGCCAGCATGTAGCAGGTCAGCGGCATGACCATGTGGTGCAGGAAGTCCGTCAGCTTGCCCCACGGCGACAGGAACTCATGGTTGTCCGAGATCGTCCCCGAGATCGGAAACCAATCGAGGTAGCTGCCACCGCCGAAGAAGATGATCATCAGGATCCCGAGGGCGAAGCCCGGAATGACAAAGCCGACGAAAACCAGCACCGAGGTGGCGACGTCGAAGCCCGAGCCGTTGCGGACGGCCTTCGCCACGCCGAGGGGAATCGACACGAGGTAACTGAGGAAAAACGACGTCAGCCCGAAGAAGAGCGAGATCGGCATCTTGCTCAGGATCACTTGCAGCACCGGAGCATGGTAGACGTAAGACCGGCCGAAATCGCCCCGCAGCAGGGCGCCGAGCCACTGGAGGTAGCGCTGATACGCCGGGCGGTCGAAGCCGAAGTACGCCTTGATGTTCGCCACCTCCGCCGCGGAGATGTTCATCACCTTCCCTCCCCGCTCGCTGCCCACCGCACGCACCTTGCTGATCATCTCCTCCACCGGCCCGCCGGGCACGAACTGGATGAGGATGAAGCAGGCGAGCGAGATCCCCAACAGGGTCGGCGCGATCAGCAGCAGCCGGCGGAGCAGGTAAGTCGTCATTCCTTGTAATGCACCTCGGCCGTCTCGGCGGGTAGCGCCTGCCCGGCCTTCTGCGCCGCGTCGAGGGCCGCGGACTTCCTCGCGTCGAACCACCAGTAGACGATGGCGGAATCCTCGCGGTCGAACTTGTCGAGGATGTTGGCCGGCGTGCCGAAGCGGTTCCAGTAAAGCAGGCGGTTGCGGTCGGACTGCCAGAGCAGCACGTACGGCATGGCGGCGACGAGACGGGTGTCGATCTGGCGGAGGATCTCGTTGCGCTTGTTGCCGTCCAGCTCGGTCTTCTGCGCCTCGATCAGCCGGTCGACCGCGGGATCCTTGAAGCCGGGATGGTTCTGGGTCGCGATCTCGTCCGCGGTTTTCGAATGCCACATCGTCTCCGGGTCGCGCTGCCGCGAGGCGCTCCAGTTCGACCACACCATGTCGAAATCGTGCTCGTCCACGCGCTTGGTGAACGAGGCGGTGGACACGGGATCAAGGCGCGCCTGGATGCCGACGGCCTTCAGGTCCTCAAGGTAGATGTTATAGTGCGGGAGCGCTTCCCCGGAATAAAGGATCACGAGCTCGAACGGCTTGCCGTCCTTCTTCAGGACGCCGGCGGCATCGACCGTCCACCCGGCCTCGCCCAGCAGGGCACGCGCCCGGTCCGGGTTGTAGCTGAGCAGCGGGGCGTCGGGGTTGCGGTTGTTGGGATAAAGGTCGGGGTAGTAATTGTTCAGCAGGAAATACTGGTTGAACATGATCTTATCGAGCATCAGCTCACGGTTGAGGAGCCGGGCCAGCGCCTCCCGCACGCGGACGTCCTGGAAAAGCGGGCGGCGCAGGTTCATCGCAAAACCCTGGAAGGATTTCGGCTCCTGGTTGTACACCGTCTGCCGCACGACCCAGTTCTTCTCGACCTGCGGGAAATTCGTCTGCTGGACCCAGATCCGGGAGGTGTAGATCGGGTAAAGGTCAAAGTCGCCGCGCTTGAGCATCTCGAGCGCCTTGGTGCGGTCCTCCTCGGCACGGAAGACGAGATAGTCGAAGTTGTACTTGTGCTGGTTCGCCTTGAGGTTGCGCCCCCACCAGTCGGGCCGGCGCTGCAGCGTGATCGAGCGGTTGGTCAGCGCCTGATGCAGCCGGTAGGGGCCGCTCACGACGGGAAACTCGAAGTTGATCTCGTTGAAATCCTTCCCTTCCCACACGTGCTTCGGCAGCGCCATGAAACCGCCGGCGGCCCAGAAGTTTTTCCAGTGCGCCTCCTCGGCGGTGATCCGGACAGTCTTGTCGTCCACCACGACCGGTCGCGCGAAACGCGCGAGGTCCACCCGGAAGAGCGACGTGAGGTTCTTCGGGTTCATCATCACGTCGTAGTAGAACTGGACGTCCTGCGCCGTGACCGGCTTCCCATCGCTCCATGTGGCGTCGGGATGGATCTTGAAGGTGTAGGTCTTCTTGTCCGGCGAGATCTCCCATGACTTGGCCAGCACCCCGAGCGGTTCGTCCTTCACCGGATCCATCGTGATCAGGGACTCGAACATCATCCCGGTGATCTGCGCCGAGAACGAGTTGTAATCGAGCCACATGTTCAGCGACTTCGGATAGCCACCGGCCCAGGTAAAGAAACTGCCGCCCTTGACCGCGGCGGGACTGGCGATCGGGTCGAGTTCGCCGCCGGCTTCAACCGCCGGCAGCAGATCCTGCACCGCCGGACCGACCTGCCGCGGGTCGGCGCTGGCCACGGTGGACGATTTGCCGCAGCCGCCGAGCAGCAGGCCGAGCGCGAGAATCGAAAGGGCGGCGGAACCGCGCGTGCATCGAAGGACCGGGTGGGTGCGCATGAAACGAGGGGATTGGGCGCCACCAACGGAAGCGTCGGGGCGCGTTATCCATAGGACCTGACCTTCCGGATGCAAGCGACCGCTGCGCAAAGCTCCCGCCGGGCAAGAAGTCCCACCTCCGGCGCTCCGCGGGTAACAAACCGGTCGGGAATGCACCGGCGCGGCGCACCGAAAACCGCTTGTCGCTGCCCGGCGCCCGAGCAGGCTCGCGGCCGTGAACACCCTGCCCCGCCTGGTCCTCGCCGTTGTGTGTGCGGCTTTGGTCGCCGGTTGCGGTCAGCGTGAAACCCCCACCGAGGCCGGCGTCCGCACCGGCACGCTCCTGATGAGCAACGCCGCCGAGCCCAAGGACCTCGATCCGCAGTCGATCACCGCGTTCACCGACATGCGCATCATCCTCGCCCTCTTCGAGGGGCTCGCCGCCCTCGACGAGAAATTGGGCACCGTGGTTCCGGCCGCGGCAAAAAGCTGGGAGACGTCGGCCGACGGACTGATCTGGACCTTCCATCTCGACCCCAAGGGACGCTGGACGAATGGCGATCCCGTGACGGCCGCCGATTTCGTCTACAGTTACCGGCGGATCCTCAATCCCGCGTACGCAGCGGAGTACGTCTACATGCTCTGGCCGTTGAAAAACGCCCGCGCCTACAGCACCGGCAGCGTGAAGGATCCCACCCAGATCGGCGTCGAGGCCGTCGACAACCTCACCCTCCGCCTCACCCTGGAGGAACCCTGTCCCTGGCTCCTCGCCCTCACCACCCACCAGTCGTGGTTTCCCGTCCACCGGGCCACCGTCGAGAAGTTCGACGGCGGTGCCCGCCAGGGCACGGCGTGGACCCGCCCGGGCAATCTCGTGGGCAACGGGCCCTTCGTCCTGAAGGAATGGCAGCCGAACTCCCGCATCGCCGTCGAGCGCGCCCCGGGCTACCGCGACGCCGCCGCGGTGAAGCTGAACGGCATTGTTTTTTATCCGATCGAAAATCCGGCGACCGAGGAGGCAGGATTCCGCGCCGGCCAGTTCCACGTCACGTACACCCTCCCACCGGACAAGATCGCCACCTACCGCGCGCAGGCTCCGGCCAAGCTGGGCTCCAACCCTTTCCTCGCGACCTACTACATCGGTTTCAACGTGACGAAGCCGCCGCTCAACAACGTCAAGGTGCGGCAGGCGCTGTCCCGCGCGATCGACCGGACCAACATCGCCGAGAAACTGCTGCAGGGCTCCCGCTCACCGGCCCGGTCGCTGGTTCCGCCCAACACGGCGGGCTACACCTCGCGCACGCAAATCCCGGATGACTTCGCCGGGGCGCGCACGCTGCTGGCGGAGGCGGGTTATCCGGGCGGGCGCGGCTTTCCCGGCTTCGAGCTGCAGATCGGCGGCGGCTCCACCAGCCGCCAGATCTATGAGAGCATCCAAGAGACTTGGCGGCGGGAACTGGGCATCAATGTCACGCTGGCGGAACTCGAACAAAAGACCCTGTTCGAGAATGCGAAAACCCACGCGTATCAGGCCACGGGCAGCGGCTGGGTCGGCGACTACGTGGAAGCCAACACGTTTCTCGATCTCTGGCTCACCAACGGCGGCAACAACACCACGGGCTGGAGCAACGCGGAATACGACCGCCTGGTCGGCGCGTCCCAGCGCGTGCTGGATGACGCCGACCGCCGGGAGCTGCAGCAGCGGGCCGAGGCCATCCTGCTGGCCGAGGCGCCCATCGCCCCCACCCTGCACACCAGTGGGAATTTCCTGATCGACCCGGCCCTGCACGGCTGGACGCCGTCCATCCTGGGCTTGAACCGCTATCTCAACCTCGAGTTGAGGAAATAGGCCGATTCCGCCCCCTGAACTCGCACTTGACGAGTTCCATCAAAACCTAACTCTCTTCCTTCCTCTAGGCGCCCTCATCGTCTATCGGTTAGGACAGGAGATTCTCAATCTTCAGAGCGGGGTTCGACTCCCCGTGGGGGCACCATTTAAAGACGCAGCCGGCCAGCACGGGAAAGCCATCTGAAGTCCACCTCAGACCTTCGCCCATGATTGGAGCGATGATTTACTTCCCGCTTATCGGGAAAA
>CAIYFD010000283.1 GCA_903925425.1 uncultured Opitutia bacterium
ACAGAGGCACAGAGCTCACAGAGCCCAAGCCTCGTTGGCTTCCGGGGAACGCTAATCCGCGCCTATCTTTGCTAATTCCTGATTGAGAAAGCACCACCCACTTCCGGATTTACTAGCGTGGATTTGCAATGATCAGCGTTCTACCTCCTGCGTTGGCTTGGGGTTCGGCACCCAAACCAAAACAACGAGGCTTGGGCTCTGTGAGCTCTGTGCCTCTGTGGCAAAAAACTCCGGTTATCGCCCCTTCTTCAATGACCCCAGAAACGCCAGCAGGTCGGCGGCCTCCTGGGCGTTGGTCGCGGCGAGCAGGCCGGGCGGCATGAGCGAGCCCGGGAGCCTCTCGCGGGCCGTGACGTCGGACTTGCGGTAGCGCGTGATGATGTTGCCGGGCGCCTTCACCGTGAGCTCATCGTCGGTTTCGCTCGCGATGAAACCAATCGCGGCGCCGTTGCGCAGCGTGATCTGCCACGGCTCGTAGCCGAAGGCGATGCCCGCGGCCGGATCGACGATGTTGGCGTAGAGCGCGTCGGGACCATACTTGTCGCCGATCTCGGACAACCCGGGGCCGAAGTCCACGCCCTTGCCGCCCAACTGGTGGCAGGTGCTGCAGGCGGCCGCGCCGAAGAAGATCTTTTCGCCGCGGGCGTCGTCGCCGCGCAAAGCCAGCACCGTCGCGAGCGGCGGGATCGACTGGCCCGCCGGGCTCGCGGGCGGCAGGAGTCGCGCCGACTCGTCCTTCAGTGCCGCCCACGCGGAGGAAGCGAGTGCGGTTCCGGCCGCGGGCTTCAAGTTCTCGGGAAAGTTCCCCGCCCGCGCCAGACTCAGCAGGGCTTGGGCTCCCGCCTCGCTGTGCGCCAGCGCGCGGACCGCATCGAGGCGGAGTGCCTCGGGAGCCTTGCCATCCAGCATCACGGGCTGGAGCAGTTCCGGCACCGAGTCAGCGGCCACGTTACCGAGCGCCCGCACCAGCGCGGAACCGCCCGGGCCGGCCAAGGCCTGCCGGATTGCGTCCAGTCCGCCGTCGTCAATGACGCGCTGCAGCGCCTCGGCTCCGGTGGAATCGTCGGGCCCGGCCACGGCGAGCACGATCAGGCCGTCGGCTTGATCGGTGAGATCGAAGGCGCGGACAAGCTCGAGAAAGGGCGGCTTTCCGCGGTAGGCCAGCAGCGCCCGGTCAACCGCCGCCTTCACCGCCGGACTGGCGGCGAGCTCGGTGCCTTTCAGCCGGAGGAGCACATCAAGCGGCGGCGCGTCCGCGGCGGATGTCCGCAACCCAGTCGCGCCGATGGCGGCCACCAACAAACAAGCCATAAAACGGGTTTTCACAGAAGGACGCGAAGGAAACGAAGTCATGGATTCGGCAACCCAAGCCAGGCGGCGTTCACCGGCTTAGAGAAGCATTCTTCGTTACCTTCGTTTCTTTCGGTGAAAAGGACCCCGCATCAGGGCGCCAGCAGCTGCAGCAAAGCCGCGTCCTTCTCCGGGCCCTTCACGAAGTCGAGCGAACGGAGCAAGCGGGTGCGCTCTGCGGCGGTCGTCGCGGGCTGCTTGATGAGGGTGACGACGAGGTTGGCCGTCTTGCTGCCGCGGGAGCGCCAGATGAGGTCGTGGGCGGCGGCGGTGGAGAGATCGGGCTTCAGGGCCTGCCAGGCCGCGAGGCATTCGTCCCAGCGCTGGTCGGCCCCAATACCGAGCGCCTCGAGGTACCAGCGGTCCTTGCCATCGTGCTGCTGGGCGAGCGTGGCCCAGAGTGCGGGAACTTCCGGCGACGCGCTGTGCCGCAGCGCGAGCACCGCCTCGCGGCGGACCAGCGCGGAGGGATCGCGGGCCAGTTGCTTCACATAGGGGATGACGTCCACGCCGGCGGCATGGGCCGCACGCAGAGCCACGATGCGGATGTCCTCGCTGGTGTCGCGCGCCGCTTCATCGAGGTACTTCTTCTCGCTGCCCTTGATCTGGGTGAGGAGAAAGAGCGCCCGGGCGCGCATGCGGTCGTTGGCGCGGTTCTGCCAGAGCTTCACGAGCTCCGCCTCGGCGCCGGCCTGCATCGCGTGCAGCTTCGTCCAGGCGAGATAACGCGTGTTCATGTTCGGCGACTGCAGCGCCGCCACGGCGCCGGCCGCGGTGTTGAGATTCATCGCCGGCACGGAAGGCCGGTTGCCGGGAGGCGCCAGGCGGTAAACGCGGCCTGTGAGGGTGGTCAGGATCTGGTCGGCCATCGCGTGGCCGCCGACGATCGAGTCGTTCCAGTCGGCCACGTAGAGGGCGCCGTCGGGACCGACGGTCACGTCAGAGGGCCGGTACCAGTTCTCATTCGGCGCCGGGGTGAGAATCGGGGCCATGGTCGCGGTATAGCCGGCTCCGGCCTTCGTGACCGGATAGGCGCGCGTCACGCCGGGCCGCGCGTCCGTATGGAACACTTGGTTCCGGAATTCGACGGGCAGGAGCGAGCCTTCATAAACGGTGATGCCGGTCGGGGAACCCGCGCCGGTGATGAGCAGGTTCGGCACCACGCCGGGATCCGTCTGGTGCCAGTGGTAGGACGAGCGCTCGGGCACCGGCGAACCGGCGGCGCGGTAGGCCGTCATCCACGCGGCACCGGTGATTTCATCGAGGAAGCCGTAGTTGCCGCCGACGAGGATGTTCACGATGCGCGTCGAGGTGTTGCCGTCGTCGTCGTTGTCCGACTGCCACATGCCACCAAAGGAATCGACGGCGACCTCGAAGTTGTTGCGGAAATTCCAGGCGAGGGTCTCGACCTTGCTGCCGTCGAGCTCGCTGCGGAACACCATGCCGCCGCGGTAGAGATCGCCGTTCTTCACCGGCTTGCCGTCAACATCGATGACCGTCTTGGACTCGTGCGCCGGGATGTCCCCGTGCAGGGGCACCGCGAGCAGGCCCGCGACCGGGCGCTTCAGCTCGGTGATGGCGTTGCCGAAGTTGAAGTAGAGCTTGCCGTCCGGCCCGAAGACAAAGGTATGCAGGCTGTGGTCGTGGTTGAACTGGCCCTCGGCCTCGAACAGGACCTCGCGCTTGTCGGCGACGCCGTCGTTGTTGGTGTCGGTGAGGATGAAGATGTACGGCGCGGCGGCCACGATCACGCGCGTGTCGAGGACCATGATGCCGAGCGCAGCATTCACCGAGGTGTCCTGATAAAACACCGTGGATTTGTCCGCGGCGCCGTCGCCGTTCGTGTCCTCGAGGATGAGGATGCGGTCGCCCTCCTCGCGGGTGTAGGCGAGCGTGCGGTAATTGGCGCCCTCGTTGGCCCAGACGCGGCCGCGGGCATCGACGTCGATGTCAGTCGGGTTGACGAGCATCGGCTCGGCCGCGACCAGCGTCGCCGCGACGCCGGGGGCGGTGACCAGCTTGGCGGTTTCCTCGCGGGCGGCGGACAGTCCGGTACCGCCCGGATTGACGGCGATCGTGCCGCCGCGGCCGCCACGGCCGGCTTGCGCCGCGACCGGGGCGATCTGCTCAGGCGTGAGCCGGTTGGCCGATCCCTGAATGCGCACAAAGCGGTCCGCCCGGGCGCTGGCCACCGCGAGGTCGGCAGCGGCCACTGCGGCCGCCTTGGCGCGGATCGCCGCGTCGTCGCGCGGCAGCGTGAGGCTCGCCGCCGCCAGGGCGTCACGGGCGGCGGTCACGGCGAGATTGAGCGAAGTGAGCGACTGGTTCATCGCGCCGACAGCCGCGGTCTGCGCGGGAGACAACACGGTGCCCGGCGCGGGCGCAGGGGCCCCACCACGCGCGCCACCGGCCGGCGGTGCCGCCGGAGTCTGGGGAGCTTGGGCAAATCCCGTAACGGTGGCGACAGACAGCGCCAACGAAGTGAACAGGGCGGAACGCAGAGACGGACGATCAGGGGTGTTCATAAACTGGAGGCAGGGGTTGCCTCCCGAACCCGAAGCCGGGCAGGAAGCATGGGGTTGAGCAGCGATTAACTGCCGAAGGGGAGACCTAACTCCGCAATTTTCCCGGGCCGGGTCAATCCCTGTGCGACGAAACTCTCTACCTATACCCCTCGGCCTGCAGCGTGAAGAGCTTCGCGTAGCGGCCGGCGGAGGCGAGGAGCTCGGCGTGCGTGCCCTGCTCCATGATGCGGCCGTGCTCGATCACGAGGATGCGGTCGGCCATGCGCACGGTCGGGAAGCGGTGCGAGATCAGGATCGCCGTGCGCCCGTGCGTCAGCTTGCGGAAACGCTCGAAGACCTTGTGCTCCGCCGCCGCGTCGAGCGCCGCCGTCGGCTCGTCGAGCACGAGGATGTCGGCCTCCTCCCGCATGAAGGCCCGCGCGAGCGCGACCTTCTGCCACTGGCCGCCGGAGAGTTCCGCCCCGCCCTTGAACCAGCGCCCGAGCTGTGTCTCGAGCCCTTCCGTCAGCGACGCCACCAGCTCCTGCGCCCCGCCCCGCTCCACCGCCCGCTGCACCCGCGGCCGGTCCTCGATGTGCTCCACGCTGCCGGTGCCGACATTCTCGCGCAGGACAAACTGGTACTGGTTGAAGTCCTGGAAGATCACGCCGATCCGCTGCCGCAATTTCGTTTCGTCCCAGTCCTGCAGATCGCGCCCATCGAGCAGGATCCGGCCCTCGGTCGGCGCGTAGAGCCGCGTCAGCAACTTGATGAAGGTCGTCTTGCCCGCGCCGTTTTCGCCCACCAGCGCCAGGCTCTCTCCCTTCGGGATGAACACCGACACCTCGCGCAGCGCCCACTCCTTCGCCTCGGGATAACGGAACCCGACGTTTTCAAAACGAATCCCTTCTTCCATCCGCACCCGCGCCACCGGGCCCGGCGTGCCCGCGACCTGCCCGCGACCCGTCGGGAGCGCGAGAAACTCGAACAGGTTGCTCATGTAGAGATTGTCCTCGTACATGCCACCGACGGCGCTGAGCACCGCCCGGAACGAATCCTGCCCCTGCCGGAACGCCCCGAGATAAAGGGTCATCGTCCCCAGCGTGATTACTCCCAGCGCCGCGGCCACCGCCACCGCGACGTAGCAACCGTAGAAGGCCGCGGTCGCGAGCAACGAGAGCCCGAAGGTCCAGAGCGCGCGCCGGATCGCCAGCTGGCGATCCTGCCCGAAAAACGTCTCGGCAAGACTGCGGTAACGCGCGAGCAGCATCGGCCCGAGCCCGAAGAGCTTTACCTCCTTGGCGTGCTCGTCGTTGGCGATCACGTGCTCGAGATAGTTGAGCCGGCGGTTCTCGGGGGAGCGCCAGTTGCGCAGGCGGAACTCCGCGCCGGAAAACTTCACCTCGGAGATAAACGCCGGCACGGCGGCCGCCAGCAGCCCGAGCGCCGCCCACGGGCTGAAGGAGATCAGGAAGGCCGCCCACCCCGAGAGCAGGAGCGTGTTGCGCAGGAGCACGAAGTTCTGCTGCACGAGCGAGAGCGGACGGGACGACGCTTCGCGCCGCGCGCGCACCAGCTTGTCGTAGAACTCGGGGTTCTCGAAATGTCCGAGGTCGAGCGTCAGCGCCTTCTCAAGAATCTTCACATTGATGTCGATGCTGAGGCGCGAACCCACCAGCTGCCGGCAGAGGCTGATGGTCCGCTCGATCAGGCTGATCGCGACAAAAAGCCCGAGCTCCACCAGCACCCAGCGGATGGCCACGGCGACGGCGGCATCGCGCCCCGGGCCCGGCGCCGCGGCCTGCGCCGCCACGACGGCGTCGACGATGAGCTTGCCCACCCACGCGACCCCGAGCGGCAGGAGGGCCGAGACCACCACGAGCACCACGAGCGACCCCAACCCGCCGGGGGCGGACTTCCACACCAGCCCGATCGTGCGCGGTGTGTGCGAAAAGCTGCCGAGCAGCCGCGCGCGCAGCTTGGGCGACGGGGCGGAAGAAGGAACCGCAGGATGAAACACGGGCGGCAGGCGGTCAGGGCATGGACTTGAACGTGTCGGCCTTGATTCCCCAGAGCGCCTGGATCCAGGTGTTCATTTGTTCCGGAGTGGGATTGTCGGCGCCGGTCTGGATGCGCCGGCCGAAGATGTAGGTTTTCACGCCGATGGTGTCAGGTTCCTTGACGTAGCGCTGGATGCTCAGCTCGTTCGCCAAATGCGTGGGGTCATGGATGAGCAGCATCACGATGATATCCTCGCGGTTCTTCGTGCCGTCGCGATACAGGACCTGCGGTTTGCCCACGAGGGCGCTGTTGCCCGCGGCCACCTTGAGCACTGCCTCCGCCACGGCGGCGGGATCCTTGGCCTGCGGCGCCTGCTGCACGGTGAAGAGGGTCGTCCACGTCCCCACCTTCTCGTCGGGGGGCACGTACTCGTTGATCACGCCGGACGCGCCGAGATCGACGAAGGCCAGGGTGAACTCCTGGCCGGCGAAGGTGAGCTTGGGTTTCTCGGCCGCGGTCAGGGCAGGCGCGAAACCGAGGAGTCCGGCGAGGAGCAGCAGGCGGGCGATCCAATTCATGCGGCGGAATTTCTCCGGCCAGGGCGCAGACGCCAACAGGATTTTATCTTCCTCATTCGATCCAGCGCTCAACGCTCAACGTGCCACGCTGCACGCTCAAGCCAGGCGGATCCGGCTGGCCTCCGGACTGCGACTTGAGCGCTGAGCGTTCGGCGTTGAGCGTTTTCCGAGTTTCTAAAACTCCAGCACCTGCAGGCCGCCCACGGCGGCGCCGCTCGTAATTTGCCCCGGGCGCGATGGCGGCGGAAGGCCGGGGCTCGCCTTTGGCGGCGGCACGGGCCACGGTTCCACCATGATGAAGGTCTGCATCTTCGGCGGTACCACCGTGTGCAGCTACGCGTTCTGGGCGATCGGTGACGCGCTCGGTTGCAGCTTTTTCACCTCGTTCATGCTCAGTGGCGCCGGCAGTATCGTCGGCGTCTGGGTCGGCTGGAAAATCGCCCGGCGCTACGGGTGAGGCGGCGCGGGCACGCCCCGCCTCACTTCATCGGCTCGATGTGGACCGTAACGTCGCTGATGGCGTGCGGAATGGAGGCGAGCAGTGCGTCCTTCACCGCATGGGCGATGTCGTGACCGGCACGGACCGAGAGATCGGGATCCACGCAAACCTGGATGTCGACCAGGTGGCTGAGCCCGCTCTTGCGCACCCGCACCTTGTCGAGCGCGCCCACGCCCGGCACCGCGAGGGCGATCGCCCGGACTGAATTCTCAAACTCCAGCGCCACCGCGGTGTCCATCACGTCGCGCAACGCCTTGCCGAACATGCCCACGCCGTTGAAAGCGATGATCACGCACCCAAAAAGCGCCGCCCAGTCGTCCGCCGTCTCCCAGCCCTTGCCGCCCCAGAGGGCGATGCAGATCCCGACGAACGCCGTCGCGGACGTCATGGCATCCGACCAGTGATGCAGCGCCTCGGCGCCCAGGGCCGTGCTCCCCACTTCTTCGCCCGTCTCGTGCAAGCGGCGGGAGAACCACACTTTGGCGACGACGACGCCGGCGAGCACCACCAGCGTCCACCACGCCGGCCCCTGGTGCGGCGTCACAATCTCATGGACCGCATGCACCGCGATCCAGCCCGACATCAGAAAGATGAACAGGGCCACGGCCAGGGCGGAGAGCGACTCCGCCTTGCCGTGACCGTAGGGGTGATCGGCGTCGGGCGGCTTCGCCGCCACCCGGAACCCGGCCCACACGAGCAACGAGGAAAGGATGTCGAGCAGCGACTCCGCACCGTCGGCGATCAGCGCATAGGTGTGGCCGAACACCCCGCCGGCAAACTTGACCGCCGCGAGCACCGCATTCAGCGCGATCCCGCGCAGCACCAGCCGCGCGCCGTCCTCCGCGCGCCGCTGCGTGGCGGCGTGGTGACGGGCGAGCTCGGTCGGCATCCTCGCAACCTACGGAGGGCCCGGGTCGCGCCGCGAGGCCGTAATTGACCCTTCCCGGTCCCGCGCCACCCTCGGACTGTTTCCCCATGCCGCTTCCCGCCACGTCCGTCTCGCGCGACCCCGTCAAGCAGTTCTCGGTCTTTGCCGAGAACCGCGTCGGGCGACTCTTCGACCTGATCGGGCTGTTCAAGGACAACAACGTGCACGTGATGGCGATCACGGTGCTGGACACGACCGACAGTGCCATCATCCGCCTGATCGTCGACGACCCCGACCGGGCGCGGGAGCTGATGGTGAACAACGATTTTCCCTACACCGAGTGCACGGTCCTCGCGGTCGAGATCGTCGACGAGGCGGACCTCAAGGAGGTGCTCGCCTCGCTGCTCGAGGCCGAGATCAACGTCCACTACGTCTACTGCTTCATCAAGCGGCCCGGCGGCAAGAGCGCGCTCGTGATCAACGCGGAGGATGCGGACGTGGCCGCGCAGACGCTGGCCAACCACCGGTTCCGGGTCCTCACGCAGTCCGACATCTCGCGCTGAACCTCGATCTCTTCCCGGCGATTGCCGGTCGGATGGCCTGCGGACGCATTGATGGTGGCTTGTGCCCAGCGCAGCGGGGCCAGCATCACGCGTCCGCAGGCCATCCCACCGGCAATCGCCCCCTCACTGCCCGTTGTTGACGGGAACCTCGGGCGCACCCTCCGCCATCTGCGCATCCAGGCTGTAGATCGCGATGAGGTAGTTCGAGGTGTCGAACACCGGGCCAACCGTGAGCCGGCCGAAGACGTGCACCGGCATGTCGCTGATATTCTTCACGCCCTTCGGCAGCTTGACCATCACCCAGTGGTTGGGGTTGGGCGAACCGCCGTAGCAGCAACTCAGCTGGTCCTTCACGAGGAGGAATTCGGTGACGAGCCCGTTCACGAGTTTCACCGGGATCATGAAGCCGGTGACCCGGACATCCTTCCCGCTGAGCGCCTTCACCTCGGCGGGGATCTTGGACTGGTCGATCGAGGGTTTCACCGCCTTGTCGGCCGCGGGATCGATCGGCGCGGCCTCCATGACAAATGAGGCCAGCTTGTCGAAGCCGGCCGGCTGGTAGCCGGCATAAGCTCCGGCTTCGGCCTTGGCCCCGCCCTTGCAGCCGCCGAGCACGAGGGACGCTCCCAGAAGGGCGGCGAACAACAGGCGGCTCGGGCGGACGGATGTCATGGTTGGCCGGAAGCTACCGATCAGGGGTCGGTGGTCAAATTGGAATCAGTCCGATGGAAACGAGGTAGGGCTGAGGCGGTGCCTCAGCCGCATCCGATCCCGGCTGAAGCACCGCTTCAGCCCTACCCCCGATATTGCTCGCCTCACGAAACCGGTGCCAGCGTCTCGGCCACCGGAGTGCGGTAGGCCTTCATCGCCGGCACAACTCCACCCAGCGCGCAGAGCGCGATCATCGCCAGCGGGCAGATCCAAAGCACCGGGTGCCCGGCAAAGACATCCAGCACCACGCCGGTCTGGGCCTGGATGAGGCGCGCGACCCCCGTCAGCAGTGCGAAATAAATCACATAGCCGGCGGTGGCCCCGAGCGCGCCGATCACGGCCGCCTCGGCCACCACCGCGCCGAAGATCGTGCGCCGGCGCGCGCCCAGGGAACGCAGGATCGCGAGGTCGCGGCGGCGCGCGCTCATGGAGTTGTAGATGCTCGCCAGCACCGAGGCCGCGGCCACGACAGCCACGAGGTACGCCACGAGCGTCAGCACTTGGTCGAACCAGGAAATCTTCCCGAACAGTTCCGCGATGATCGCGCCCACCGGAAAAGCGAAGGTCAGGCGGTTGCCCTGCTTGTTGTAGAGCTGGTCGAGCGCGAAGCCCGCCGCGGGCGACCGCAGCTGGATCAGGACCGCGCTGATCTGGTTCGCGGAGGAGGCCACATGCCCGCTCATTTTCTGCACGCCCTCGATCGGGATCCAGATGACGCGGTCAGCCGGCGTGTTGGTCGGCTGGAGGACGCCGACCACCGTGTAGGTCTCGGAGTGCATGCTCTCCTCGTTGAAGTTCAGGCCGTGATAGGGATGAAACGTGTCGCCCACCTTCAGCTTGAGCTGCTGCGCCGCAAAACTGCCGGCGACCGCCTCGCGGGCGCCCAGCTTGAAGAAGGCCCCGCCCGGCCGCACCGCGAACGCATGGTCCGGCGCGTACTCCACGGTGGTGAACAGGTCCGGGATCGTGCCCGCCAGCCGGAAACCGCGGAAATTGTCGCCGACCGCGAGCGGGATCGCGGTGCGCACCGCCGGGTGCTTCTTGATCTCCTCATAATCGGAGAGCTCCAGGTTTCCCGGCGACGCCTCGAGGTGAAAAATCGCGTTGAGCACGAGCTGCAGCTTCGAGCCACGCGCGCCGAGCACCGCGTCGAAGCCGGTGTTGGTCGAGGTGAACACTTCCTGGGACTGCGTCTTCACCATCCAGACCGTCATGAGCAGGCCGCACGCGAGGGCGATGCTGCCGGCCGTGACCAGGGTCGAGAGCGCGTGCTGACGCAGCGAGCGGTAGATGAGGAGCGGCAGGGTCATGGGCGGACAATCTCAGATCTGAGATTTGAAATTGGAGATTCCTCGACGCACTTCATTGGACCGCCTGGTTCAGTTCCTTGAAGTCCCGGACCTTTTCAAACTGCCTGAGCACTTCCTCGTCGTGGCTCACGAGTAGCAGGGCGGCGCCGTACTCGCGGCAGACCTCGCGGATCAGCTCGAGCGCCGCGCGGGAGTGCACCCGGTCAAGATTGCCGGTCGGCTCGTCGGCCAGCACCAGCTTGGGCCGGTTGACCAGCGCGCGGGCCACCGCCACGCGCTGCTGCTGGCCGGTGGAAAGTTGGTTGGGGAAATGATTGAGGCGGTGGCCGAGCCCGACCCGGCCGAGCAATTCGCGGGCGCGGCCCTTGTCCACCCCGCCGCCGAACGCCATGCCCAGCTGCACGTTCTCGAGAACCGTGAAGCCCTGCAGCAGGTTGAAGGTCTGGAAAATGTAGCCTAGTTTCTGCGCCCGGAGCCGGTCGCGCTGCGCCTCGCCGAGGGACGTCATGACCACGCCGTCGACCGTGATCCGGCCGGAATCGGCCGCGAGGATTCCGGCGATGAGATGCAGGAAGGTCGTTTTGCCGGAGCCGCTCTCGCCCCGCAGCGCGGCTTGCTCCCCTGCCCCGAGGGCGAAGGCCGGAACCCGCACAATCTCGGCGCGGGCGCCACCCGTCTCCGCAGGTGGGAACGACTTCCGCAGGTCGGCGATCTCGAGCATGGGGCCGACTCAAGCAGGTTGGGTGCCCGTGGCGAACCGGAATATGATTATAATTGGGACACCTTGCCGCTCCCGACGGTTTGGCAAGGCGCGGGCTTTACCTGCCCCGGTATTTCACTCAACGTGCCCCGACATGAAGCCGGTCAAGGTCCCCGCGTTCGAGCTCTTCCTTCACGAGATGATCCCTCTCGCGAAGGCGATGGGCGTCGGCGTGGAGTTAAGCGATGACCGCTCGCTGGTGCTGACGGCCCCCAAGGAGCAGAACAAGAATTCCCTGAACACCGCGTTCGGCGGCAGCCTCGTTTCCATCGCGACCCTCGCCGGTTACGGCGTCGTGTGGGAGCTAATGAAGAACGAGAAGGCCGCCGACAAACCCCAGTGGCACATTGTCGTGAAGGAAAGCCGCGCCGCCTACCGCCGCCCGGTGATCGGCGACCTCCGCGCGATCTGCGAGCGTCCCGCCCAGGCCGCCATCGCGGAATTCAAGGAAGCCCTCGCCCGCTACGGCAAGGCGAAGCTCAAGCTCCGCGCCCGCGTAATCGAGGACGGCCAGACCGCCGTCGACGTGCAGGCGGCGTTCGTGGTGACGCGCTGACGCGTCGCGTCAGATGTGCTTCGAGTCGGCCTCGTCCTTCTTGACGTAGCCGCTGTCCTGCCGCTGGTGGTTCACCTGGTTCTTCTTCAGATACGCTTGGTAAACGTCATCGGCCGTCATGCCGAGAGTCTGGGCCAGCGAGACGAGGAAGTGAAAGAGGTCCACGACCTCCACCTTGGCGTTCTGCTCGTCGAACTTCTGGTACTTCGCCCACCACTTCCACGGCACGGAGTCGATCAACTCGGCCGTCTCCTGCTGCATCGCACGGGTGTAGTTGAGGATCCATTTGGCCTTCTCTTCATCGGTCGGGGGCGGGAGGGCCACGCCGATCCGACGGTTGAGCGCATCCTGCATCTGGAAGATTTCCTCGAGTTTATCCATGATGCCGCAGGCTGCCCGCGGCGGTGCAAATGACGCAAGTGGCAAGTGCGCGGATCCCGCTGCTCCCGCGGCGGGCCTCAAGAGCCCTCCGCGGGAGTGCAGGAAGAACGACCATCCGCCCGGCTACACCCCTGGATCGCCCGGAATTTGCAGTTGCCCCTCCGGGCGCCCCCAGCGACTGTTTCCTCTTCATGCACGCGTCGAGCGCCTCAACGCGCTCCGTGTGTGCCCACAAAAACCGGCGGCTCTCCTGAATGTCAGGATGAGCGCCTTAGCAAAAACACAGCACATGTCAGATCAAGATACGTCCGGCGCGCCCCTCGCAGCGCCGGCTTCGCCCGCGGCCCAGGTGCCGGCGGGTTTCCCGGCGGCCGCCAGCTCCTTCGGCGCCACGCGGGGCTCCGGCCTCGCCCGCAGCAAACGTCCTGCCCAGTCCGCGGCCTCCCCGGCCGCTTCGCCCGCCGCTCCCAGCGGTTATAAACCCACCACGATCGAGATCATCAAGGTCCAGAGCGAGTATCGCAACCCGTTCGCCCCGGAAGTCCCGGCGGCCGTGCCGGCTCCCGAGCCTGCCCCCGTCGCGGCTCCTGTCGTCGTCGTCGCTCCGGCACCTGCCGCCGTTTCAAATCTCAAATCTGAGATTTCAAATTCCGGTTCGGCTCCTGTCGCCGCGCCGGCTCCGGTGCCCGCTCCGACCCCGGTCGCGGCTGCCCCGGTCCGCAACTCGACGCCTGAGGTGGAACACTTCCCCTTCACGCCGAAGCACGCCGTGGCTGATAGCGCCGAGAAGCCCTCGCTCACCATCCTCCCGCCGGCCGAGTCCCGCCGCGTCGCCCAAAGCTGGGAAAATGCGTCGGCCCCGGCCGAGTCTGCCCGGCCCGAGCGCCCGACGTTCCGCCCCGAGAGCCGTGAGCCCCGCCGCGATGCCCGTCCCGAGCAGCGCGATGCCCGCCCGGATCAGCGCGAACCGCGTCCGGATCAACGTGACGGTCGTTCCCAACGGGAACCCCGCCTCGAGCAACGTGAGCCGCGTCGCGAGCCCCGCCTCGAACAGCGCGCCCCCCTGCCCGCCCCGACCCCGGTCAAATCCAAGCCGGCCAGTGGCGGCGGTTTCTTCGGCTGGCTGAAGCGCCTCTTCGCCGAAGACCCCAAGCCCTCTTCCCAGACTGCCCCCGGCCGTGACGGCCAGGGTCAAGACCGTGATCGCGACGGCGGCCAAGGCCGGCGCCGCCATCGCGGCGGACGCGGTCGGAGCGGCGCGGGCGGCCAGGGCGGCGAAAGCCGCGGCCCGCGCGACGGCCAGCCCCGTCCTGAGGGCAGCCAGGAGCACCGCAGCGGCGAAGGCCGCGGCGAGGGTGGCCAAGGTGGCGATCCGCTTCGCAAGCGCCGTCGGCGCGGCGGGCGCGGCCGCAGCCGCGGCGGCCCGGGTGGCCATGGCGGCCACGGTGGCGATCCCCGCCCCGAAGGCACGCAGGGCGGCGGCGCGATTTGATCGCCTGACCCGTCATTCACTTCAAGGCGCCCGGTTTTCCGGGCGCCTTTTTTATGGGTCGCCCGGCCCTTCCCGGCAGGGCGACATCCGATTGCAGATGCTTGGAACCCGCGGAGTTTTTCAGTTCCGGCTTTCAACTTTCCGACCCGGGCTTTCAACTCCCGCACCATGGCTGACCTCATCGTCAACGGCGGCAAACCCCTCGCCGGCACCATCACGCCCTCGGGCAACAAGAATTCGGTCCTGCCCGTGTTCTGCGCCACGCTCCTCACCGACGAGCCGGTGACGCTCCGCAACGTTCCCGACATCACCGACCTCGACAAATTGGTCGCCTTCTTCCGCGCGCAAGGCTCGCGCATCGACTGGGACCGCAACGCCGGCGTCATGAAGGTCGACCACTCGACCTTCCAGGACCGCCTGGAGGGCCACGAGCTCCCGCAGGACATGCGCTCGACCGTGCTGCTCTACCCCGCGCTGCTGCGCCGGCTGAAAAAGATCCGGCTCGGCTCGAATGCCAAAGGTTGCTCGCTCGGCGTGCGCGAGATCGACCCGCATCTCGAGGTGCTCCACGCCCTCGGCGCCACCATCCGCGAGGGCGACCCGCTCGTAATCTCGCTGCCCAAGGGTTTCCGCGGCGCGCGCCACTGGCTCGACTACATGTCGGTGACCGTGACGGAAAACTTCGCGATGGCCGCGGCCGGCGCGGCCGGCATCTCGACGCTGATCAACGCCGCGAGCGAGCCGCACGTCCAGGATCTCTGCAGCGCCCTCGTCGCCATGGGCGCAAAGATCGAGGGCATCGGCACAAGCAAGCTCCGGATCACGGGCGTGAAAAAACTTCACGGGGCCGACATCACCATCAGCACCGACTACCACGAGATTGTCACCTTCCTCGCGCTCGGGGCCATCACCGGCGGCGAGGTGCGCGTAAAAAATTCCCTCCCGGAGCATTTCGACCTGATCACGCGCTCGTTCGCCAAGCTCGGCGTGACCGTCACGCATCAGGGCACGACCGCCATCGTGAAGGCGAAGCAGAAGCTGACCGTCGCCGCGCCCTACACGTCGAACCTGCTCACCAAGATCGAGGCCGCCCCGTGGCCGTACTTCTCCGTCGACCTGCTGCCGCTCATGATCGCGCTGAGCACGCGGGCCACCGGCACGATCCATTTCTGGAACAAGGTCTACGAGAACGGCTTTTCCTGGATGCCCGAGCTCGCGAAGTTCGGCGCCCACGTCGTGGTAAGCGACCCGCACCGCATCGTGGTCTTCGGCGACCGGCCCCTGCGCCCCGCCGTGGTGGACTCGCCGTACGTCATCCGCGCCGCCGTCGCGCTCACCATGGTCGCGGCCTCCATCCCCGGCCGCAGCGTCGTGCGCCACGCCGAGATCATCCGCCGCGCCCACCCCCGCTTCGTCGAAAACCTCCGCAGTTTGGGTGCGGACCTGGAATGGAAATAAGCGACCTGGGTTGATTGAATGTGGAAAGCTGGAAATCAGGACCGATCCATCGCCTTCCCTTCCCTTTCCTGCTTTCCACATTCCTCATCCTTCATGCCCGCTCCTGAATCCAAGGGTCTCGGTTTCATCGGCTCGACGCTCGCCGCGCCGGTCTCCCAGGCCGAGGCCGCGCTGCGGCCGCTCTCGTTCGCCGATTTCACCGGGCAGCTGAAGACCGTCGAGCGCCTGCAGGTCATGGTCGGCGCGGCGAAAAAGCGCGGCGAGGCCCTCAACCATATCCTGCTCTCCGGCCCGCCCGGCCTCGGCAAGACCACGCTCGCCTTTATCCTCGGCAATGAGCTCGGCCGCAATGTGCGCGTCACCTCCGGCCCCGTGATCGAGAAGGCCGGCGACCTCGCCGGCCTGCTCACCAACCTCGAGGAGGGCGACATCCTCTTCATCGACGAGATCCACCGCATCCCGAAGACCGTCGAGGAATACCTCTACTCGGCGATGGAGGACTTCCGCCTCGACATCATGATCGACCAGGGGCCCAACGCCCGCAGCGTGCGCCTTACGATCCCGCGCTTCACCCTCATCGGCGCCACCACCCGCAGCGGCCTGCTCACCGCCCCGCTCCGCTCGCGCTTCACGCTCCAGACGCGCCTCGATTACTACGACCACCCGACCCTCGAGGGCATCGTCCGCCGCAGCTGCGGCCTGCTCAAGGTCGAGCTCGACACCGGCGGCGCACAGGAAATCGCCACCCGCGCCCGCGGCACGCCGCGCGTCGCGAACAACCTGATCAACTTCGTCCGCGACTACGCCCAGGAGCGCGCCCAGGGCCGCATCACCCAGCCCGTCGCCGCCGCTGCGCTTGAGCTGCTCGAGATCGACGCCGCCGGCCTCGACGAAATGGACAAGCGTGTCCTCCGCGTCATGGCCGAGAACTATGGCGGCAAACCCGTCGGCATCACGACCATCGCAGTCGCCGTCGGCGAGGAAGCCGAGACCCTCGAGGAAGTGCACGAACCCTTCCTCATCCAGGAAGGCTACCTCCAGCGCACGCCGCAGGGCCGCATGCTCACC